>PHBF01000019.1 GCA_002841905.1 Deltaproteobacteria bacterium HGW-Deltaproteobacteria-17 | reverse complement strand
TGGCCAAAGCACGTATCAGAATGGAGCCAGTTCGACGCCGAGCGGCACGAAGTCCTTGCGATTGAACGTCGCCATCCCGGAGCACCCGGCCGCCCGGCTGCTGGCCGCGATATAAGCGTCGGCGAATTCGGCGGCAGTGGCCGTTGCGAGGGACAGCGCGTCGGCGACCAGGGAGGCGTCCGTCAGGGTCATGCCGGGAGTGGCGAAAACCGCGCTCAGGATCTCGAGAACGCGGTCGTGGCGCTGGTGCACCATGGTCCCCGGGTCGCACCAACGGCCACATCGGAGATCGAGGTGATCGCCATGCTCACCGCGACCTCCGAGACACCGGAGATCCGGACCGTTCCGGTGCCGGACATCCCCTACGGATCGGACACGCTGGTGGCGATCGGTTCCCTGGCGGGGGAGCATGAGGCCGCCATCGCCGCCTGGTGCGAGCGCGAGGAATGGCCGCTTCTGCGCTTTGGCGAGGGGAGCGGGCCGGGGATCTCCTGGTGGAAGACCGCCGTGCTGGCCATGGATCGGGTCATCCTGATCGGCTGCACCCTCGACGAATACGAGTCCTGTGAATCCGTGCTGCCGTCGACGGCCCGCTGGCTCTGCCTCGGGTGCGAGCCGGTGCCCACCGAGACCTGGATTCCACGAATCCGCTTCGTTCCCGGCGCCCTGGCCACCCGCCTGCCGGCGCTGTTCGAGCAGGAGTTGTAGATGGCACGCCGGGTGCTCGCCTTCCTTGAGACCTTCTCCGCCGGGCAGGAGCACCGCCAGCGGGAGAGGTCCCTGCTGCAGGCCACCGCCTGGCTCGTGGAGCGCTGCGGTTGTTCAGCCGATCTGGTGCTCTGGGGCGAGACCCGCATTTCGAGGCTGCCCGCGCCGCTGGCGACCTGCCGGGTGCACCGCCTCGAGGACATGCCGCCCTCGAGCCTGATGTCCACCGTCGACATGGCCGCCTGCGCCACCGGCTTCATCCGGTCGTTCCGGCCCGACGTGGTGCTGGTATCCAGCTCCCAGATCAACAGCAACATGCACCTGCTCGCGGCGGCCTTCGCTTTTTTGCAGCCGGCAGAGTTCTTCTTCGGCGTCACCGAGTTCGAGGCGGCCGCGGACGGTCGCTTCGTCTGCCGTCGACCGGCCTCGGGCTGCGTGTACGAGACCACCCCGCAATTCCCGGTGGTGCTGGGGATCACCCACTGCGCGGGCATCTCCGCCTATCCTTCCGCGGCCGCCCCCGAGGCGGTCACGCTCCCGCTGTCCGAGATCGGGCTGGAGCTGGAGTTGATCCAGATGCGCTCCGCGCTCTTTCCCGAGCCGGTCTCCATCATCCATTCCCCTGATTCCCGTCTGACCGATCTGCAGACGGCCGTGTCCTGGCTGACCGCGGATGAAGACACGGACTAGGAGCCTGTCGGGACATGCCGGCCCCGAGGCCATGGGTCTCACCTGTCTCGCCCTTCTGGTCATCCTGGCCGGTGCCTGCTCCTCTCCGAAGAAGAAGCCCGTCTATCCCCGTTACCTGACGCCTCAGGCGCGGCTCGAGGCCGCCAGCCAGCTCTACCGGAAGAGTCAGTCCAGGAAGGTGCCCCGTTCCCGCAGGGCCGACTGGCAACTGACCTCCGCGCGCCTGTACCTGGACTCGAACCAGGTACAGAAGGCCCTGCCGATCCTGGACCGGCTGGCCTCCGATCCGAAGGTGCCGGCGCGGACCCGCGCCCGGGCAATGTGGCTGACCCTGCGTCACCACCGGGAGCGCGATCCCGAGCGCTACTGGGAGCTGGTGCAGAAGTTTCCCGGGACCGTGGCCGCCGAGGACGCGCTCTGGAAGGTGGTGGAGTTGTCCCGCGGACGACCCGGCGAGCTCGTACGGCGTCTGCTGGCGTTCTACGGGAAGCACCGGAACAGTTTCATCGCCAGCCTGGTGCTGATGGAAGCGGCCAAGCTGGCCCACGGCATCGACAACCCGGAGTGGAAACGCTATGCGGTCCACCTGCTGTCCTTTCTGGCCGGCCGGCATCCCGACAGCCCCCGCTGGGACGAGGCGCTGTATCTGGCCGCCGGCTGGAGCCGCGAGCTCGGAAAGACGAAGGAGGCCATCGCGTTCCTGCATCAGTTGATGAAGACGCGGGAGAGCAGCCTCTTCTTCGGGGACTACAATTCCCAGTGGCTCGATGATGCCCAGTTGCTTTTGGGCGATCTGTACCTGGAGCGCAAGGAAACCAAGGCCGCCGAGAAGGCCTGGTCCGATCTGCCGGCCAAGTTCCCGGATTCCCGGCTTCGGGATCGCGCCTGGCTCCGGCTCATGGAGCTTCACACCGCCCGCGGACGACCCAGGCCGGCCTGCGCCGCCGCGCGCGAACTGGTGAAGAAAATGCCCCGCAGCCGCTTCGCGCCGCAGGCGAAGAAACTGCTTGCCGGATGCACCTCCAACCCGTAGATTCGCTTTCATGATCCACTGTGACGGCCTCAGTCTCCAGCTCACCCACCGGCCCGTGCTGTCCGACGTGACCTGGCACATCGAGGCCGGCAGCGTCTGGGGCATCATCGGGCCGCCCGCCTCGGGCAAGAGCGTCCTGGCCAAGACGCTGTGCGGACTCTTCACGCCCCGTCAGGGACGCCTGACCGTCGACGGTGTGGACCTGCCCGGCCTGCCCGAACCCGACCGCGTGAAGGTGCGCCGGAAGATGGGCATGCTGTTCCAGAACAACGCCCTGTTCGACTTCCTGCGCGTCCGCGAGAACGTGTCCTTTCCGCTGGCGCGCCAGAATCCGGAGATGCCGCACCACGAGCTCGTGGCCCGGGCCCAGGAGCGGCTGCGGGCGGTGGGGCTGTCCGGCTCCGAGGAGAAGTGGCCCTCGGAGTTGTCCGGCGGCATGAAGAAGCGCGTGGGCATCGCGCGGGCCACGATCTGCAACGCCCCCGTGCTGATCTACGACGAGCCCACCGCCGGGCTCGACCCCGTCACGACGTCCAAGATTTATGACCTGCTCACGGACCTGCGCCGGAAGCACGCGTCCACGGTGATCGCCATCTCGTCGGACATCCCGGCGCTGCGCCGCTTCGTGGATCACATCCTTTTCCTGCACGAGGGCCGCATCCGGTACTGCGGACCCGAGTCCGGCCTGGAGGCCTGCCAGGATCCGGTCGTGTACCAGTTCGTGCGCGGCCAGACGGAGGGCCCCCTGTGATGGCGGGAAACTTCCTCGCGGCCGTGGGCGCCTCGGTGCTGAACCTGTGCGCCGAGGTCGGCGGCATCCTGATGCTGCTGTTCCGCGTGCTGATCTGCCTGCTCCCGCCGCGCTTCGACCTCGACGAGACCTGGCGCAACCTTCACAAGATGGGCGTCCGGAGCGTGCCGATCATCGTGCTGACGGCGTTCTTCACCGGCGGCATCATGGTCATCCAGGCCGCGGTGTTCGTGAAGAAGTTCGGCGCCACCTCGCTGGTGGGGTGGGGGGCCGGCTACGCGGTGTTCCGGGAGATCGGCCCGATGCTGCTGGGCCTGATGTTCTCCGGCCGCGTGGGATCGAACAACACCGCCGAGCTCGGGACGATGGTGGTCACCGAGCAGATCGACGGCCTGCGGGCGCTCTCGATCGATCCGGTGCGCTACCTGATCGTGCCCCGCGTGCTCTCGATGATCGTGATGCTGTTCCTGCTCACGATCCTGGGGGACGTCGTCGCGATCGTCGGGGCGGCGCTGTTCGGCACCGTGCTCGCCGACGTCAGCCTGGCCTCGTTCTGGGTGTCGTTCTCCCAGAACGTGCACGTGGCCGACGTCACCCACGGCCTGATCAAGGCGGCCGTGTTCGGGTTCATCGTCGCCCTCACGTCCTGCCACTTCGGCATCACGGTGAAGGGCGGGGCCGTCGGCGTGGGCCGGGCGGTCAACAACGCGGTCGTGGCGGCCGCGCTGGGCATCGTGCTGTCGGACTACCTGCTGACCTACGCGCTGCCCTAGGAAAGATGCCTGCATGATCTCGAATTTTCTCGCCTCCGTCGGTGCCTTCGTGCTGGGCATGATCGAGGCCTTCTTCCAGGCCCTCTCCATCGCGGGCCGCACCTTCCGGGGCGTGCTCCACACCCGGGGACGCGCCCGGGGCGAGGTGCTGCACCAGATGTACCAGATCGGCAACCGGTCGCTTTTGTTCGTGACCGTGACGCTGGGCGCCCTGGGCATGGTCCTGGTGTTCCAGGTGTGCCTGCAGATCAACAAGATCACCGGCGACCAGAGCCAGGTGGGGCCGGAGTTCCTCCGTGGCATGGTGCACGCCTTCGTCCCGATCCTGACGGCCATGATGCTCGCGACCCGGGTCGGCGCCGGCATCGCCGCCGAGCTCGGCTCCATGACCGTCACCGAGCAGGTCGACGCCCTGCGCATGACCGGCGTGGACCCCGTGGACTACCTGATCGTGCCGCGCTTTCTGGCCTCGATGATCATGACCCTGGTGCTGGGCATCTATGCCACGGTGATCGTGGTGCTGGCCGGCGCGCTCATGGCGCACACGGCCTTCGACGTCAACTACGCGGTCTTCTTCGTGTTCGAGAAGATCACCTGGGGCGATCTGGGCGTGGGCCTGACCAAGCTCGTGGTCCACGGAGGCGCGATCCCGATCGTGTCCGGATACTGCGGGCTCTCCACCACCGGCGGCTCCGAGGGCGTGGGCACTGCCACCACGCGGGCGGTGATCAACTCCTCGCTGACCGTCATCATCCTGGACTTCATCATCTCGGCGATCGGGCTGATGACGGTCCAGTCGGGGACGTGAACCCAATGGCCATCGAGTTCCTCGACGTCGTGAAGACCTTCGGCACCCGCACCGTGCTGTCCGGGATCACCATGCGCGTGGAGCGCGGCGAGATCCTCATGGTCGTGGGCACCTCGGGCGTGGGCAAGTCCGTCACGATCAAGCACATCATCGGCCTTTTGTCGCCCACCTCGGGGGAGATCCGGGTCGACGGCGTCCTGGTCAACGGGCTCTCCGAGAAGGCGTTCTTCGGGATCCGCAGACAGGTGGCCATGGTGTTCCAGGCCTCGTCGCTGTTCGACAGCCTCGACGTCCTGCAGAACGTCATGCTGCCGCTGCGCAAGGTCGCCCGCGTGTCCGAGAAGGCCGCCCGGTCCCGGGCCCTGGAGCTGCTCGCCGAGGTGGGGATGTCCGACTGGATCCACGCCTATCCGGCCGAGATCGGCGACGGCATGAAGAAGCGGGTGGCCATCGCCCGCGCGCTGACGCTCAAGCCCAACTACGTGCTGTTCGACGAGCCCACCACCGGGCTGGATCCGGTCTCGGCCCGTCGCGTGGACCAGCTCATCGCCGGGCTGGCGGCCCAACACAACGTCGGCTGCATCGTCGTCTCCCACGATCTGCAGTCGATCTTCAGCATCGGCCAGCGCATCGCCATGGTGTACCAGGGGCGGATCTACCTCGAGGGTTCCGCCGCGGAGTTCGCCGCCTCGCAGGACCCGATCATCCGGCAGTTCTTCTCAGGCTCCTCGACGGGGCCCATGGAGACGCCGGGCTTTTAGACTGTGGTGAAGAAGAGACTGCGGAAAAGACTGACAAAAAGAGATCACGGAAAAGACGGAAAATAAGAGAGTTACTTTACTTGGTATGGTTCTATCGACAGTTTCCGTGTGTTCCGCGATCGCTTCTTCTCTTCCCGCCCAAATCGCTTCTGTCCTTTCCGCAGTCTCTTCTCCGTCTTTTCCGCAGTCTCTTCCATTTTACATCGCGTTCAAGATGACCTGCACCCGGCCCACGGCCGGTGCCGCGTAGGCGGAGACGACCACGTAGTAGGGGCCACCGGCGGGGAGCTCGGCGGTCTCCACCGTGGCGCCGATGCCCGGGGCCGGCACGCCCGTGCACAGGTGGACCGCGTCGAGGCAGCCCGAGCCGACGCCGGCCGGGATCGCCAGCGCCAGCGCGGGGTCGGAGAAGTCCTCGGGCAGCAGGCGCAGGCGCACCCGGGCCGCGGCGGGCAGGGAGAATGACAGGACCGAGGCCGGCAGGGAGGGCGACAGGCCGCAGGGCAGGGACGCGGTGCCGGGTCCGACGGACAGATCCACCCACGCCGAGAGGGGAGCTCCCGCGGCCAGGCTCCCCAGCGGACGGTCCACCACGCAGGCGCCGGGTCCGCAGGCGGTGGTGCCCATGCACTGCACGTCGGCGCAGTCGATCCAGCCGTCGGCGTTGTCGTCGAGGCCGTCCCGGCAGCGGGTCTCGCCCAGGCAGAACGACAGGTCCGCGCAGGCCGCGTCGTCGCAGTCGGTAAAGCCGTCGGCGTTGTCGTCGACGCCGTTCTGGCACCACTCGTCGAGGGGGCCGGCCACCTGCAGTTCGAACTGCCCGAGGCCGGTGGCGTCGGTGGTCACGGCGTCGGCGGTCACGAAGTACCGGGCCGGCGGCAGGCCGGCGAAGGACCAGGTGCCCGGCAGGTGGAGCCCCGGCGAAGGCATGCAGGCCAGCTCACCGGCGCCGCACCCGGTGCCCGGACCGGCCTCGGTCGAGAGCGTGACCGAGTGCGAGCCCGACTGGGAGAAGTGCAGCAGCACGTTGGCCGGGGCGTCCAGCGAGAACGACGCGGTGAAGTCGGGTCCGGCGCCCCCGCAGGAGGCGATCAGGGCGTTGGGCGTGGTCACCGTGCTCCAGGCGGCCGCGGCCACCGCCCCCCGGTGGAGCGTGCCGAAGTCGAAGTGGACGACGCAGGAGGAGCCCGCGCAGGTCGCGGAACCGGCGCAGTCGAAGTCCTGGCAGTCGGCGCGCTCGTCGAGGTCGTCGTCGACGCCGTTGCCGCAGACCTCGTCGGGGGCGCAGGCGGCCGCGCAGGCCGTGTCCTCGCAGTCGATCAGGCCGTCGCCGTTGTCGTCGACGCCGTTGTCGCAGACCTCGGGCAGGCAGGCCGTGGCGCCCGCGCAGTCGGGGTCCTCGCAGTCCACGTCGCCGTCGAGGTCGTCGTCGAAGCCGTTGTCACAGACCTCGTAGACCGGCTCCACCAGGGAGATCGAGGCCGTGGTGCCCGCCGGCGCCGTGAACCGGTACACGCCCGGCGGCAGCAGGGGGAGGTCCAGCGCGCCCGTGGGCGGCTGCACGCAGGCCAGGGTGTCCAGGCCGCAGGTGCCGTCGGGGTCCTCCTCGCGGGCCAGGAACAGGAGCCCGTCCTCTCCGGACACGAGCAGGCGCAGCCCCGCGGGCGACGACAGGCGCAGGCGGAACACCCACACCGGATCGGCCGCGGCCCAGCACGGCGAGGACCGTACCACGGTCGCGGCGTTGCGCGGCAGGGAGAAGGCGTCACCGACCACGGCCGTCGCGTCGTCGGTGGGGTCGCACCCCCCGCACAGGGGGTGCCCGGCGCAGGCCGCGTCGTCGCAGTCGGCGAGGCCGTTGCCGTCGTCGTCGAGACCGTTGTCGCACGCCTCGGGGCGCTGGCAGGTCACGTGGTGCAGGCAGGCCGGGTCGTCGCAGTCGATGCTGCCGTTTTCGTCGTCGTCGAGGCCGTTGCCGCAGATCTCGCCGGTGCAGGCGGGGTCGCCGGCGCAGGCGGGATCGAGGCAGTCGATCCAGCCGTTCTCGTCGTCGTCGGTCTGGTTGTCGCAGCGCTCGGCCACCTCGAGGCGGCAGAAGCGGCTGCAGCCGTCGCCGTCCTGGGTGTTGCCGTCGTCGCAGGCCTCGGTGCCCTCCGTGCGGCCGTCGCCGCACACGGGACCCTCATAGCGGATCTTCTCGTCGCAGGCGGAAAGCGCCAGCACGAACACCCCCGCGGTGAAAAACAGGCGGAAAAGGGAGGGGAGGGAGATCATTCCAGCAGGACGGGCCATAATTGATCAATGTCCATCGCGTTCTGCTGCATGATGACCAGCCGGTCAACGTGCAGCCGGGCCTCGGGCGCCAGATATTCGAATAGCACGCCGAAGCCCGCGGGCAACACCTTTCCGTCCAGGGTGACGTCCTCGGTGCGGCGCCACAGGATCCAGCCGATGGCCTCCACCCGGGCAAAGCCCGGGATGCCGAAGATCAGGCCCACGCGCGTCAGCAGCGGCGGCGGCGTGCCGGAGACGAAGGCGCCGGTGGAGCTCAGGTCCCGCAGGCGGCCCTCCACCTTGCGTCCGAGGCCCTCCTCCGAGGGGGTGACGCGCTGGAAGACGCGGGCCAGCTCCGGCGGCAGCTGAATCATGTGGGCCGGAAGCACTTCAAACGAAACGGGCAAATCAAAGTAGAGGCGCGGACTTTTTCTGCGGTTGCTCATGCCGTCATGCTACGCAAGCCCGTGAAAAAATCCAAGCTGAAACTGGCCGCCGGAAACGGGAGCGTGAAAAAATCGGCAAGCCCTGCGCTCCGGGCGTGCTCAAGGGGGGATTCCTCGGCCGCCCCCGCCCGCAAACATCTCCGTGAGCCAAGGGTGGGTTGGCGAGGAGGTTGGTTCTGGAAAAAGGACTTGTTTCAGATTAGGGAGATGGTATAAACACCAAAGAAGGAGGATGGCTACCATGACAAACAACAATGAGATCACGAGGGCTCATTCCATCCTGAGAAGGCTCGAGGGAAAAAAGATCGGTGGTCAGTCCCGTCGCCTGCCGGGGTGGGTGGCCATGGCCCTCCTGGGCGCAGGGCTCACGCTCACGGCCTGTGACTCCAAAGAGCCATGTGAAGAAGATTGTAATAATATTTATAATAATGTTAATAATTTATATGGAAATGTAAATAATTATAATAACGCATACGACAATAGTAATAATTACAATAATCCTCTATATGGGATCCAGGACGCCGGCACGGACGACCTGGACTCGAAAGTGAACGACGCTTCGGAAGACACCCCCGATGTCCCTCGAGGGAAGAACTAGCCTCCGGCGCAAGGTACCGGGATCGGAAAACCGACGGGGAGGCTCGCGCATGAGGGGGGGCGCACGGATTCCGGGGGAATGGAACGCCCCCTGCCATGAAGGGTTTTGCTTGCATTTTCCCTGCATATCGTGGAAAACCGGGACCACCTCCCCATGGATCGGGGAGGTGGAAACCGGAATTGGATACATGACCGATACACCGACCAAAGACCCGTGCGCGACGCCCAACGACCATGACTGTCCGAAGAAGGAGTCCGCCTCCTCCCGCAGCAAGAAACGAAGGACCTCGGCCGAGGACAAGGAGCTGCTCTCCGAGATCATGATGTCCCTGGGCATCGGGGAACAGGAGTCGCCCCCGCCCCAGGAGGAGTCCTCCCGCAAGGTCGAGGAGCTCGTCGCCGGGTTGCCCCGCCTCAGTCCGAGAGACATGGATCAAAAATTACAGGAGCTGGGGTACCGCGGACAGATGCGCGCCCGGCGCGCGGTGACGCTCATGGCGTACCGCCACATCTCCCGGCTGCGGTGGCTGTTCCTCGACAAGAAGCCCGAGAACTCCGTGGGCGGCAAGCAGAACCTGCTGCTGATGGGCCCCACCGGCTCGGGGAAGACGTTTTTGATCGAGTCCCTCTTCGGCAGCATCCTGAAGCTGCCCACGGTGATCATCGACGTCACGCCGTTCTCGGAGACGGGGTACGTCGGACAGGATCCCAACAACATCCTGACGCGGCTGTACCACGTGGCCGACCGGGATCCCGAGCTCACCCAGATCGGCATCATCGCCCTCGACGAGTTCGACAAGCTCGCCTCCAACCAGAACAACGCCGTGTTCGCCGGCGCCGGGACCACCAAGGACATCACCGGCATGGGCGTGCAGCGCGAGCTGCTCAAGATGCTCGAGGCCGCCGACGTGACCGCCCCCGTGGAGATGACCCACTCCTCCTACGTCGAGACCGTCACGATCAACACGCGCAACATCGCGTTCATCGGCATCGGCGCGTTTTCGGGCTTCGCCGGCATCGTCAACCGCTTCCGCTCCGGCAAGGTCACCGGCTTCTTCCAGAGCAACGCCGAGAAGCGCCGCTTCGACGAGACGGCCATCGCCGTGGATCTCGACCCCGAGGAGGTCGAGAACGTGGCGTACTTCCAGACCTACGGGTTCCTGCCCGAACTGATCGCGCGCTTCCACCGCGTGGTGCCGTTCGCGCCGCTGGACAAGCCGGTCCTGCGGGAGATCCTGCTGGACAACTTCATGAAGAAGGCCATCGCCGAGTTCGCCCTCGAGAACATCGAGCTGCGCGTGCCCGACGAGGTCGTCGATCACCTGGTCGAGGCCGCGCTCAAGCGCGAGACCGGCGCCCGCGGGCTGAACACCTTCCTCTTCACGTTCCTTGAGGAGCAGGCCTGGAACTGGTTCGGGTCCGGCGTCGAGAAGACCGTCGAGCTCTTCCTGGAAGGCGAACGGATCCGTTCCCGGGCCGTCTGAGCCGAGGAGGCCTCATGGACAAGATCGTCATCACCGGTGGACGCCGCCTCAGCGGCACCGTCCGCGTCTCGGGCGCCAAGAACGCGGCCCTGCCGCTGCTGGCGGCCTCGCTGCTGGCCCCGGGCCGCAACGTGTACCACAACGTGCCCCGCCTGGGGGACCTGCGCACCATGGCCAAGTGCCTGGCGATCATGGGCGCCGACGTGGACCTGCAGTGGCCCGACGTGGTCGTGGACACGACCGACATCGTGAGCACGGTGGCCCCGTATGAGCTCATGAAGACCATGCGCGCGGCCATCCTGGTCCTGGGACCCCTGGTGGCGCGCTTCGGGACCGCCACCGTCTCCCTGCCCGGCGGCTGCGCCATCGGCGCCCGGCCCATCGACCTGCACCTGATGGGGCTCGAGGCCATGGGCGCCAGGGTCGCGATCAAGGGCGGCTACGTCGAGGTCACCTGCCCGCGGCTGCAGGGCGCGCACATCCACTTCCCGCAGCCCACCGTGGGCGGCACCGAGAACCTGCTGATGGCCGCGTCCCTGGCCGACGGCGTCACCACGCTGGACAACGCCGCCTGCGAGCCCGAGATCGTCGACCTGGCCCAGCTGCTCAACAAGATGGGCGCGCGGATCAAAGGCGCGGGCACGCCCTTTGTCACCATCGAGGGCGTCGACGCCCTGCACCCCACCGAGCACGTGGTCATCCCCGACCGCATCGAGACGGGGACGCTCATGATCGCGGCGGCCATCACGCACGGCGACGTGGTGCTCGACGGAATCTGCCCTGAGCACCTGACGGTGATCATCGAGAAGCTGCGGCTGGCGGGCGTGAAGGTGGACCTCACCGGCGACAGCGTGCGCGTGCGCAGCACCGGGACGCTGCACCCGCTGGACATCATCACGCAGCCCCACCCGGGCTTCCCCACGGACATGCAGGCCCAGTTCATGGTGCTGGCGCTGGCGGCCCAGGGCCAGAGCATCATCACCGAGAGTATCTTCGAGAACCGCTTCATGCACGTCCCCGAACTGATGCGCATGGGTGCGGACATCTCCATCCGCGGCCGCACCGCGATCATCCGCGGACCGGCGGACCTCTCCGGCGCGACGGTGATGGCCACCGACCTGCGGGCCTCGGCGAGCCTGATCCTGGCGGGACTCATCGCCCAGGGCGACACCGACGTGCTGCGCGTCTACCACCTTGACCGCGGCTACGAACAGATCGAGAAGAAGCTGCAGGCGCTGGGCGCCGCGGTCGTGCGCGTCTCCTCCGAACAATATTAATCCAATTTTGTGCGCCGGACTCTGGCCCGGACCCAATGAAACACCCTGCGAAAAATTCGATGGAGATGCCGTAGTTCGGGCGTTTCTCTGTTCGCACAAAGCCTTGACAGGAAATCTTCAACTGATAGCCTCCCCTCCTTGACGGTTGTTTCGGAGGACCCCATGATGAGAAGCCTGTTCCTGAATCTCTTGATAATTCTGCTCTTTTTCGGATCCTGCAACACGAAGACCAAGACCGTGGGCTCCTGCGGCGATGGTTTCCTCGACCCGGGCGAAGCGTGCGACGGCAGTCAGATGTCGGCGACCACCTGCACCGAGCTCGGATATTATGAACAGACGGACACCCTGACCTGCAGGTCCGACTGCACGTTCGACCTGACCGTATGCACGGGCGGTCGTTGCGGGGACGGGATCATCCAGGCCGGCGATGGAGAGGACTGCGACGGAGAGAACCTCGCCGGCCTGACCTGCGATGGTCTGCAATTGGGTGGGGGTATACTGCGGTGCCTGGACACGTGCCGGTGGGACTTGACCGGCTGTGAATTGGCCGCGAGGTGCGGCGATGGCGTGGTCCAGCCGATCGCCGGGGAGGAATGCGAGGGCGCGGACCTCGACGGTGCGACCTGCGTGACGCTGGGCTATTCGCAGGGCAGCGGGTCGCTGGGATGCAGCGCCGGTTGTGAGTTCGACGAGTCCGCGTGCGTGCCGATGAGCACGAATGCGGATCTGTCGTCGCTGACGGTGAGCAGCGGGACGCTGACGCCGCCTTTTTCGGCAGGCACGACCTCGTACTCGGTGATGGTGCCGATGGAGGTGACGACGCTGACGGTGACGGCGACCCAGGCCGACGCCCTCGCGAGCCTGGAGATCAACCCCTCACAGCCCATGACGCTTGCGATGGGAGGCAATCCGGCGACGGTGACGGTGACCGCGGAGAGCGGGGCGCAGAAGGTGTATTCGGTGGTGATCACGCGCCAGACGCCGGCGGACTACGAGTCTGCGAACATCGGGACGTTGAAGTACGTGCCCGCCGGCACTTTCCAGCGGGATGCGATGTCGACCAACCTGAGCACGGTGTCGGCCTTTTGGATGAGCCAGCACGAGATCACCCGGGCGCAGTGGACGTCGGTGACGCAGTGGGCGGATCCGAGCAACGTGAGCTATTCGAGCGGCGCCGGCGATCCCGTTCAAATGGTGAACTGGTATGCAGCGATGGCCTTTTGCAACAAGTTGAGCCTGCGGGAGGGCCTGACACCGGTGTACTCGGTCTCCGGCGTGAACTTCACCACCCTGACCTATGGGCAGGTCCCGGCCGGCGTCGATCCCACCTGGGATGCGGTGACCGTGAACTGGTCGGCCAACGGATACCGGCTGCCCACGGAGATGGAGTGGATGTGGGCCGCCATGGGCGCCGACTCCGCCTCCCCGGGCGCGACGAACACCACGGGGTACCTGAAGGCGTTCTCCGGGAGCACGGGGAGCAATGACATCGGGGATTATGTGGTGTTCGGGTACGCCACCTCGGAGATCGGCGCGACGACGACGGAGCGCTCCGATCCGGTGGGCTCGAAGATCTCCAACGAGCTTGGCTTGTATGACATGAGCGGGAACGTGTACGAATGGATTTGGGACTGGTATGCGACGGTTCCGGCGGGTTCCTTGACGGACTATCGGGGGGCGCTCCCGGGCAGCGTCCGCGTGGGCCGCGGCGGCGCCTGGAGCAGCGGTTCGAACACTTGTCTCATGACGTACCGGAAAGACTACTCCCCGACCAGCTCTTTCAGCAGCTTCGGTTTCCGGGTGGTCCGCTACTGAGCCGCAGGATGCGGAAGCCTCCTGCGGACCGCAGCGCCATCGCCGAAAACGAGCTTGAATTTCCCAACGGTTGCGATATTCTTTCGCAATGACACATAAAATCCTCTGGCTCGTGCTGTCACTCCTGTTGTTTTCCTGCTCGAAGAAGTCCGCCGGCGACCCGGAGCCGGGGAAGCCGCCTGCGGTACTTCCTGCCGAAAAACCGCCCGCTCTGATTTCCATGAGCGCCGATCAGATCTCTCCCGTCGTGAAGCCTCCCGTTGCACTTCCTTCGCCACCGGCCCCCGCATCCCAGCTGGCCTGGGACTATCCGTCCAGTGGCAAGGTCACGGCGCCCGAGTGTGGTACCAGTTCCTTCACGTACCTGTACTCTCACTATCTGCCTCCCGTATTGCATCAAAATGAGACGGCCTACCTCGTGGTGAAAAAAAACGAGAAAAACCTGCAGGTGAGCCGGTATGAGAGCGGGGTCCTCAAGGCGCGTGGAACCGTGTGGGAAGATGCCGTTCACCTGATCACGCCGGATGGATTCACGGTCGCGATGAGCATGAAGTTCGTCTCCGACCTCGGGCAGGAAGGACCCCTCCATCGGTGGCCCGTCGCCTCGACCGCCATGAGTCTGTCGCGATGGGTCAATCCCCTCTTGTCACTGGTTCCTTCCCTGTCGGAGCCGCAGCGGGTGGTTCCTTTTCTGACCACGGGACTTCCCCAATCCCACACCATGACGATGGCCATCTTCGATCCCGCGCTCAAGCAGGTTGGTAAAAGTGTTTACGTCGGAAACATCTGTGCGGCCACTGGATGCTATCAATACAGGCCGCTCTTCTTTCGCGGCACCGGAGAGGAGTTGCATGTCGTCTGGGTCCCTGACTACATCGGAAAAGACTTCAAGTGGAAGTACGTCCTCCGGTCGTTCAGCCTGAAGACGGGAAAAGCCCTCGGACCCGCCAGGGATCTGCTCAAATCGGAGGTGTATGCCTCTTCACCCATGGGAGACCGGATCCGGGAAACCATCGAGAGTCCGATCCTGTACGGCAACCCCGATGGGGTCTGGAGCGCGAGCGTGCTGTATGAGAATCGCGGGGTGCTTGCCAAGACGACGTTCCAGGTTCCGGGAGGAGATGCCGCGCTGAAGAAAGACTACGGAAACTGCATGTTCGGGAGCATCCGGATGGAGGTGACTACCCCGGCCGGAAAGCGGACGGTGGAGGTGTTCGACGAGGACCTGAAGAAAACGGTCGCTCCCCTCTGCACCCGGAAGATCAACATTCTCTACGTGAACAACTATCAATTGGAGAGGCGGCCCGGCGGCGGCTTCTTCGTGGTGATGTCGTTATCGGCGGGGCTGCATGTGCGGGACAATGATTTCCTGGGCCATTTCTATCGCGAATACACGGCCGACGGGACGCCGGCGGGCCCGGTGCAGAAGGTGGACTTTTCCCGCATCACGCGGCTCTCGGATCGGGCCTGGCGCGCCGAGAGCGGCTGCTCCTGGGAGGTCCGCTCGCTGGCGAAGTGACGGCCCCGGTCGCATTATCAAGTATTATTGTGCGCCGGACTCCAACCTGCCGTCCGGCAGCCACCTGAGGCGCCCGCAAAAGGGCGCCGGATTCTCACCCCACGGGTCCGCCGGATTCTTGCCCGGCGCAAGCCGGCCACCTGAGGCGCCCGCAAAAGGGCGCCGGATCATCTGCCCGCAAAAGGGCACCGGAATATCTAATCGTCTTCTTCGGAGAGTTGCATGGGCATCGGCGGGGGCGGCGTGGCCATCTCGGCGGATCTTTCAGATCCGCTCGGCTTCTCGATGACCACGGGCATGGGGGGCGGGGGTGCCATCTCGGGCACGGGCACCTCCGCGGGCATGTCCGCCTCCATGGCCTTTTCCTTGTCGGGGGCCTTCTTGGCGGCCTTGTTTTCGGCGTCGGGCTTCTTCTGGCCGCGCAGGGTCGCCCAGCCGGCGGCCAGGGTGTAGCCGCGCGGGGACAGTACGGAGGTGTAGACGAACACGGCCAGGGCCCCGAGCACGATGTAGACGATCAGGTATTCCAGCCAGGTCGGTTCGTTTTTGGTCGTGGTGGTGGTCATCCGGAGCTCCTCGTCTCCCCTACCATGAAAAAAATGCGGAAAAAGCGCAACCCTTTTGAAGCGGACCCGATAATGAAAGTGACCACGAAAGGAGGTCACCGATGAAGATCCAGAAGAACGTACAGATGCAGTTCGGGTCCTCGATCCAGCGGACCCGGTCCCCCGAGCCCTTCGAACAGGCCGTGAAGAAGGCCAGAAACGCCGTGGGCGCCGGGCTCTCCACCCTCGCGGGCGTCGTGCCGTCGCTGACGGTGGGCACCCCGACGGGCTCGCTGCTGGCCTCGGCGGGCGGCGGCGGGTCCGCCGTCAGCGACATGTCCGCGCTGCAGAAACAGCAGCAGGACGCCAACATGGAGTACCTGAAGCTGCAGATGGAGGTGCAGGCCGAGAACCGGCAGTTCTCCACCCTGTCCAACGTGCTCAAGAGCCGCCACGACACGGCCAAGGCCGCGATCACCAACCTGAGGGCATGACATCATGGCATTCGTCGCGCTGAAACCACCCGTCTCCGACATCTTCACCACCGCGTTCTCCCTGCGCAGGGCCGTCCATCACGCCCGCGTCGACGAGCGCCGCAACCCCGAGAGCGCGCGGTCGCTCGTGCAGGCGGCCGACCGGCTCATGCGCATCATCCTGAGCCGGGACGCCGAGCACCGCAACCTGCAGATGTACCAGATGAACCTGGCGCTGCGCTCGCTGGTGTACGACCTGTTCGACTCCGGGGCCATCGGCGACGGCGACGCCGACGCGATCCTGGCGCACTCGTTCCGGTTCGAGACCCGGCACCTGGCGCGGATCGCGGCTCAGACGGACTGGTCGTCGGAGGGTTTTGCGGGATGAAAGGTGCGCTCCAGGCGGGGCGCGTCGTCGTGCTGCACGAGCCAGGGGGGCTCCTCGATGATCAGCGCCTCCATGGGCGGAGGGTCCGAGGCGTCGGACAGGTCTGACAGGTCCGACGGGTCCGACGGGTCCGACGGGTCCGATTGGTCCGACAGCTCCGGCACCGGCCGCTGATCCAGCGGCGACATCAGCGGCGCGCTCAGTTCCCGCACGACGTGGCGGACGTTCACGGCCTGGGAGATCTCCTGCATGGTCTGCTGCATCTGCGTGAACGCCTCGGCCGCCTGGGTGTCGGAGGTGACGTCCTCGCGCACCTTCATGATGGCGTCCTTCACCGCGCGGGTCCATTCGCCGAGCTTGCGGGCCGCCACAGGGATCCGCTCGGGGCCCAGGAAGGCCATCGCCACGAGCAGGACCAGGATGAATTCGCCGAAGGACACGTCGAGCATGAACGGTCTCACCTTATCCGGGGACGGGCTCGCCCAGGGCCAGGGCCAGCTGGGCCCGGGCGATCTCGAGCTGGGCGCGCACCTCCCAGTAACTGAACTGCAGCTTGAACAGGGCCGACAGGGCATCGGCCATGTCGCGCGGCTTGAGGACGCCCACGGCCTCCTGGTCCGTGAGGGCCAGCAGCCAGGCGCGGGCGAGCTTCTGCCCCTTCTCGATGAGCGCCAGCTTGTCCAGCGCGAGGAGCACGTCCTGGCGCACGGAGGTGATCTCCAGCGTCAGCGCGTCCTTGGCGGCCGCGAAGCGCGCCTCGATCTCGCGCTGCT
Organism: Deltaproteobacteria bacterium HGW-Deltaproteobacteria-17; assembly: GCA_002841905.1. GTDB lineage: Bacteria > Myxococcota_A > Polyangia > HGW-17 > HGW-17 > HGW-17. The sequence continues at coordinate 131 of PHBF01000019.1, read as the reverse complement.
CGAGGCGGGCCAGCCGCACCGCGGTGATCTGGGCGCCGAAATCCAGGCTGCCCTCGAGGCCCAGGCCGAAGGCCAGGGTGTTGCCGTGCAGCGGGTCGTTGGCATAGGCGCTGGTCGGGTTGTCGGAGTTG
>PHBF01000018.1 GCA_002841905.1 Deltaproteobacteria bacterium HGW-Deltaproteobacteria-17 | reverse complement strand
GCTCCCCCCCATCAGCATCATGACCGGGTGCTGGAAGCGCGTGGGGTTGGTGGAGTTGCCGGTGATCGCGACGTCGACCTGCTCCTGGTGCATGATGGCCACGCCCTCGCGGACGTCGTCGGCGCCGTAGCAGCGGACCGCGGCGCGTTCGCCCTTGGAGTACGCCTTCTCCTTGACGATCGCGAGCTTCCCCGATGCATAGTCGAACTCGGTCTCGACGTGGGTGAAGCCGTTGATGCGGGAGATGATCTGGGCGGCGTCCTTGCCCAGCCCGTTGAGGATCACGCGCAGCGGCCGGGTGCGCGCCTTGTTGGCGGAGCGGGCCAGGCCGATGGCGCCCTCGGCGGCTGCGAACGACTCGTGTCCGGCGCAGAACGCGAAGCACGCGGTCTCCTCGCGCAGCAGCATCGAGGCCAGGTCGCCGTGGCCGATGCCGACCTTGCGGTCGTCGGCGACGGAGCCGGGGATGCAGAAGGACTGCAGGCCCAGGCCCAGCGTCCGGGCGATCTCGGCGGCGGCGGTCTGGCCGGTCTTGATGGCGACGGCGGCGCCGACGAGGTAGGCCCAGCCGGCGTTCTCGAACGCGATGGGCTGGATGGACTTCACGATCTTGCGCACGTCCACGTCCCTGGCGAGGCAGATCTTCTCCGCCTCCTCGAGGGAGGCGATGCCGTGACCGGCCAGAAACGAGGTGATCTGAGCGATTCTTCTTTCATAACCTTCGAATAAAGCCATGGTGAGCCCCCTATTCCTTCCGCGGATTGATGGTTTTGGCCGCATCGGCGAAGCGGCCGTAGGTCCCGGTGGCCTTCTCCAGTGCGGTCTGCGCGTCCATGCCCTTGCCGATGTTCTCCATCATGACGCCCAGCTTCACGAACTTGTAGCCGATGATCTCGCTGTCCTCGTCGAGGGCGAGCTCGGTGACGTATCCTTCGGCCATCTCGAGGTAGCGGGCGCCCTTGACGCTGGTGCCGTACATGGTGGCGGTGACCGAGCGCAGGCCCTTGCCGAGGTCCTCGAGGCCGGCGCCGATGGGCAGGCCGCCGTCGGAGAACGCCGTCTGCGTGCGACCGTAGACGATCTGCAGGAAGAGCTCGCGCATCGCGACGTTGATCGCGTCGCACACCAGATCGGTGTTCAGCGCCTCGAGGATGGTCTTGCCGGGAAGAATCTCGCCGGCCATGGCTGCGGAGTGGGTCATGCCCGAGCAGCCGATGGTCTCGACGAGGGCCTCCTCGATGACGCCGTTCTTGACGTTGAGGGTGAGCTTGCAGGCGCCCTGTTGCGGCGCGCAGCCGCCGACCCCGTGGGTCAGTCCGGAGATGTCGCGGATCTCCTTGGCCTTGGTCCACTTGCCTTCCTGCGGAATCGGCGCCGGGCCATGCTTGGCGCCCTTGGCCACGATGCACATCTGTTCAATTTCGTGAGTCAGCATTTCTTGAAGTCCTCCTTCGGGTGTGGTGGCACCGTATTCAAGTTACGGCCCAATGTGACCGGCTCAGTTTCCGGAAGGCGCCTGCGATCGTCGGGCGCCTTCGGCCTGAGCCTCCGCTACGCAGTATCCATAGGCACCCTGGCATGTCAATGGTGCGGTTTTTTCGGACGACAGGGGCCAGTTCTCCTTGACATTGCTCGTGTTTTCGGCATTCGTCCGCGGGCCGCACGTCGTGATTCATGAGAAATGGTGAATTTTTTCCCTATTTCGGCATTCCGCCGCACGGGCGTTCCTTCCTTGGACGGGCACCCTGCAACCGAGTGTTCGGGGAGCTGGGCGTGGATCAGTTGCGTATGACGCGGAAGCCGACGCCATAATCCTCGTAGTACGGGGGGAAATTGAACCGGATAGCCACGGTGCAAAATTCCGAAGGGTTATTCCAGAACCCTCCATGTGCCTCGCGGTAATTACCTGATGTAGGCCCATGATAATCAGTCACCCCGCCGGCGGGCCAGTTGTCGCCCAAGTCCCACGTCCACTCCCACACGTTCCCGCTCATGTCATACAATCCCAGCTCATTGGGAAGTTTGGACCCAGGTGGGTTGCTGTGTTCCATCGTTGTGGCGCCAGCCTCCGATGTTCCATAGCCAAACACCGCATAATCCCCGATGGCGTTGCTGCCCGTGCTCCCTGCGAAAGCCTTGGTGTACCCAGTTGTGTTCGTCGCACCCGGTGCGGCAGTGTCCGCCCCCATGGCGGCCCACATCCACTCCATCTCTGTTGGCAGCCGATACCCGTCTGCCTCCCAGTCCGCCGTCGCGGAATTCCAATTGGCATCGTCTGCTGTCGGGATCTGCTCATAGGTCAAGGTGTTGAAGTTGACACCGGACACCGCATAAACCGGCACAAGCCCTTCGAGCAGACTCAACTTGTTGCAGAACGCGATCGCGTCATACCAACTCACAATCTGAACCGGATCTCCCGTGCCACTGGAGTACATCGCGTTGCTCGGGTCCGCCCACCCCGTCACCGCAATCCACTGTGCCCTCGTGATCTCAAATTCGCTCATATGGAAAGCCGATACCATACTCAAGTTGGCTGGGTCATCATCTCGCTGGAACGTGCCGGCTGGAACGTGCTTCAGTGACCCGATGTTCGGGGAAGTCCGATCCATCGTGCACTGGCTTTCATCGAACAGGCAGGTCCCCAGACAGTCCAGCGTCCCACCATAATATCCCAGCGTCTCGCACGTTGCCCCGCCCAGTTCATCTCCGTCGCACTCCTCGTCGCCAACGGCCAGGCTGTCGCCGCAGATTGCATGGCAGAGGCTCGGCGTGCCCGTGCACTCCCAGCCTGTTTCCACGACACAGGTTGACGAGCAGCCGTCATCGCCGTTCATGTCGCCATCATCGCAGGCCTCGCTTCCTTCGAGGAACCCGTTGCCACAGATGGTGGTGCATCCGCTGAGGTCGTAAGTGCAGTTGGCGCTGCAGTTCAGAGTGCCGCCGATGTATCCCATGGTTTGACAACTGTTCCCGCTGAGGTTCAGCCCGTCGCACTCCTCGCCATCGGCAAGGTCCACGACGCTGTCCCCGCAGTGGCCGCCGCAGTCACTCACGTCGAAGGTGCAGTCCGCTCGGCAGTACAGCGTTCCGAGGATGTTGTAGTAGCCCAGGCTCGCGCAGGTGGCGTCCTGCAGCTCGCTGTCGTCGCACTCTTCACCGACATCGACCAGGCCGTTGCCGCAGCCCTCCGTCTTCTTTGCGGTGTCGTCGCAGCTCCACATCATCAGGCACGTGGCCAACAGGGTCACAAGGATGGTTTGGTTTGTCATGGGGGCCTCCAGTGGCAAAAATTATATTGGGCAGCCATGCACAGGTCAACAAAGATTTCCTCGGCGGGGTTGACCCAGGAAAACCCTTGCCAGTCAACGGCTCCGAACAAACCCGACAACACGGAGTCGATCATGATGCCATGACCACCACAGGACTCGGCAGGGAAGTCACGAAAAAAAAATCGGAAGCGGTCGTGCCCGGCATCGACGGGTGCCGCGCTGTCCGTGTGCGTGAAAGGGCGCACAACAAGCCTGATTCAAACCCATTGCGTGAACATCATGTGAATGCTATTCCTGCTGTCGTGGAAAGTCGTTGACGTACGTCGGCTTTTTCGTTCCTGCGTGAAAATCGTTGTTTGTATTGATCAGATCCTGCGCTATATTGGGCCGCGACTTGTCTGGGAGGACGCTGTTGGTCAAGAAGAAACGAAAAGCCAAGCAGAAACGGACGACCGACACCCATGCGACCGTGACCGGTCCGGTGAGCGTCGAAGAGAGCCCGCTGTACATTGACATCGCCACACCCGGCACGCCGACTTCGGCGGACCGGTATCGTTCGGTGCCGCGGCAGGATGTCCAGGACCTGGGTACGGCCCAGCCCGGCATCGGCATGGTCTCGGGCTCGATCATCGGGCTGACCAGCGGCGAAATCCGGATCGATCACGATGCGGCGCTCTCGGTGCACTTCGAGGGGGACCGTGCCCGGAAGAATCCATCGATCGTGGTGTCCGGTGAGGATGCCATCATGGAGGAGCCCGACGTCTACGGGCAACGCGCCACGGACTCCGATCCCGAAGGTCCAACGCCCGCGCCGCACTCCCACGCGGTCCGTCGGCGGTCGCAGGAGGCCGGGGAGACCCGGGAGAGTGACGACGCCGATGCGTCCGGGGATGTGCCCATCGATGACCTGGGACCCTCCCTGCCGGCCGAGGAGAAGCCCACGCCCGCTCCGGTGGTGGCCACACCGGCCGAAAAGTCGCGCCGGCGCCGCAACACGCTGCCGCAGCACACCCGGACGGGCGAGCACCCGGTCGTGGCCGCCGATCCCGGTCCCCAGGCGCGGGCGGCCTCGGTTCCCGGTCCCCAGGCCGTCGTTTCCCATCCCATGGAGCCCATCGTCAGCGGCGAGATCACGGTGGTCAGCGGCGAGATCATGATCGTGCCCGAGGAGGACATCCCGGCCCGGCCCCGCAAGGAGACGGCGCCTCCTCCTCCCCCCGTCGCGCCCAGGGCCCCCGTGGCCCCGCCTCCGTTGCCTGTCGCCGGACGACCGGCGGAAGCCGCGACGACTGCGGTCGCCAAGAGGGCCGATGCCTTGCCGCCGCCGCCACCGCCTCCCGGAGTTGTTCCCGTCCCCGTCGACGAATCCGCCGGCCCGGCTGAGCCGTCCCGTCCCGATGACGAGCCGTCTCCCGAGGAGATGGAGCAGCGCCAGGCCGCGCGCGACCAGCGCCGCGAGATCCTCCGGCAGATGATCGCCCAGGCACCGGTGCCCTTCGCGATGAACATCCCCGACAAGGCGGCGCCTGCGTCCGACGCGGGCTTCGTTCCTGCGGTCCCCCTGGAGCGGCTCGAACCCCAGGTGACCCGGCCGATGGTCGAGGCGGCCGGTGAGGTCACCGCACCTTCGGCGCCGCCGGAGCCGCCCCCGCCGCCGCCGGAGTCGGCGCCAGCGGCCAGGTCTCCCAGGCACGCCCATGCAGCCAGAGACAACAAGCATCCCCGGCACGCACCGCCGGCCGAAGCGCCGGCCGTCCCCGGAAATCCTGTCGCCGCAGCGGAACCCCCCGCGGTCGCCGCGCCTGCGGTGCAGTCCGCCGCGCCTGCCGCGCAGTCCGCTGCACCTGCGGTGCAGTCCGCCGCGCCCGGGACCCCGGTGGCCGTCTCCGAATCCGGCACCGGAGCCGAGCACTCCAGACAGCGTCGGGTGGCCACGCCCCTGGAGAACTCCCTGGTCTCCCACAACCTCGAGAAGATGCCGGAGCAGGCCCTCGCCGGGCGGCTCCCGCGGGCCGCGACGCGCGACGACCTGCCGACCAAGTTTTCGGACCTTGAAGAGGAGTTCTTCGACAAGGAGCTGCACCCCGAGAACGACTATTCCGGGCTCGACGAGGTCTTCGCGAACATGCAGGAGCAGAACCAGACCAACGGCAGCATCCTCAACAGCATCAAGCGCCTGTTCGTCGCCGATTCCCCCCCGCCCAAGAACGGCGGCGCCAGGAAATCCACGCCGGCCCCCAAGCCGGCGCCGAAGAAGCCCAAGGGCGGCCATGCACCCAAAAAGAAATGATCATCAGGTCCTGGTGGGCATCTGCGGCGCATCCGGCCTGATCTACGCCCGCCGGATGCTGGCGTGCCTGTCGGCCGCGCCGGGGGTGCAGACCCACGTCGTGGCCTCCTCCGCGGCCGCCGAGGTCGCCGCCACGGAGTGCGCGCCCGGCGAATACGAGGCGATGCTCTCCCTGGCGCACTTCCGCCACGGGAACGACCAGCTTGGCGCCTGCGTGGCCTCGGGATCCTTCCCGCTCGCGGGCATGGTCATCGCCCCGTGCTCGCTGCACACCGCCATGGCCCTCGCGGCCGGACTGGCGGACGATCTGCTCCTGCGGGCAGGGCAGGTCTGCCTCAAGGAACGTCGTCCCCTCGTGCTCCTGCTGCGTGAGACGCCCCTTGCGTCGCACCACCTGCGGCAGCTCGCGACGCTGGCCGAGGCCGGGGCCACGATCATGCCGGCCTCCCCGGGATTCTACATGAAGCCCGGCAGCATCGACGATCTGGTCGAGCCGCTCGTGCTGCGGGCGCTGTCTTTCCTTCGCCTTCCGGGGCTGCCCGGCGTGACCGCCTGGGAGCCCCAGTCCCAATTCAATGAATAGCTTCCCTTTTCCCCTTGCATTCCCAACGGTTTAGTGGTAATGCAAGTCGCCCTCGTGGCTGATTTGTTTACTCATCACCCACGCATGGTATCCCCTTGGCGTGCCAATATCGGTTTCGGGGTGTACCAAGCCATGCGGAGGATCAACGCCAGAAGGAGATTTCATGAGCGAGAACAAGACCCAACAAGAAGCCATCACCCTTCGTGAACTGCTGGAAGCCGGCGTGCACTTCGGCCACCAGACCCGTCGCTGGAACCCCAAGATGCGTCAGTACATCTTCGGCGTGCGCAACGGCGTTCACATCATCAACCTCGAGGCCACGCTGCCCCTGTTCCAGAAGGCCTACAACTTCGTGGAGCGCATCGCTGCCCAGGGCGGCACCATCCTGTTCGTGGGCACCAAGAAGCAGGCCCAGGACGTGATCATCGAAGAAGCCGCCCGCGCCGGTCAGTTCTGCGTGGTCAACCGCTGGCTCGGCGGCACGCTGACGAACTTCGCCACGGTGAAGGCGTCCATCGAGAAGTTGAAGCGGTTCGAGGAGATGGGCCGTGACGGCACCATGGAGAAGCTCACGAAGAAGGAGCGCCTCCAGATCGACCGCGAGTGCAAGAAGCTCGAGAAGAACCTCGGCGTCATCAAGGAGATGCGCAACCTCCCGGCGGCGATCTTCCTGATCGACCCGACCAAGGAGCGCATCGCGGTGGCCGAAGCCCGCGGACTGGGCATCCCCATCGTCGCCGTGGCCGACACCAACTGCGATCCCGATCCCATCGACTACATCATCCCGGGCAACGATGACGCCATCCGCGCGATCCGCCTGTTCGCCGGCCGCATCGCCGACGCGGTCATCGCCGGAACGGCCCAGTCCAAGGACCGCCGCGAGAACCCCGTCATGGAGACCCGTCCGGCCGCCGCGCCCGTGGACGTCCCCGCCGCCGACGAGAGCCAGGCGGACCTCGACGTCGTGTTCACCTCCGGCAAGGCCGTGAACCTGAAGCCCGACGGCACCGGTCGCCCCGAAGGTCGCTAACCCCCAACTTCTATCTGGAAAGGAAATATCAAATGGCCACTATCACTGCTGCCCAGGTTCAGGAACTGAGACAGATCACCGGCGCCGGCATGGTCGAGTGCAAGAAGGCGCTCACCGAGTGCGAAGGCGACATGGAAAAGGCGAAGGATCTCCTCCGCAAGAAGGGCCTCGCCACGGCCTCCAAGAAGTCCGGCCGCATCGCCGCCGAAGGCCAGGTCCATGCCTACATCCATGGCGGCGGCCGCGTCGGCGTGCTGCTCGAAGTCAACATCGAGACCGACTTCGCCGCCCGCACCGACGACTTCAAGGAGCTCGTCCATGAGATCGCCCTGCACATCTGCGCCTCCTCGCCGACGTACGTGACCCGCGACGAGATCCCGGCCGAGGTCATCGAGCGCGAGAAGGGCATCTACGCCGAGCAGCTGCGCCTCGAGGGCAAGCCCGAGAAGGCCTGGGAAAAGATCATGGAAGGCAAGGTCAAGAAGTTCTACAGTGAGAACTGCCTGATGGATCAGCCCTACGCCTTCGAGAACAAGATCACGATCACCGACATGGTGAACAACGTGACGGCCAAGATCGGCGAGAAGATCTCCGTGCGCCGCTTCGTGCGCTGGGAGCTGGGCGAAGGCCTCGAGAAGCGCGTCTACGACCTGGCCAAGGAAGTCGCCGCCGAGATGGGCCCGAAATAAGCCGCAAGGTCCCGCCGTCGCGATGCCCGCCATTTCCCGAATCCTGCTGAAGATCTCCGGTGAAGCGCTCATGGGGAGCCAGACCCACGGTCTGGATCCGCAGATGCTCGACTACGTGCGCGCCGAGGTGAAGAAGGTCGTCGACGCGGGCATCGAGACCGCCATCGTGGTCGGCGGCGGCAACCTGTTCCGTGGCATCTCGTCCTCGGCCGCCGGGCTCCCCCGGCACGTGGGCGACAGCCTGGGCATGTTCGCCACGCTGATGAACGCCACGGCCCTGGCCGGCTACTTCAACGCCCACGGGCTGCCCGCGAAGGCCTTCTCGGCCTTTCCCGTGGGCAACCTGCTCGAACCGTTCTCCGTCGACGCCGCCCGCGCCGCCCTCTCCCAGGGAAAGGTGACGGTCTTCGGCGGAGGCACGTCCAATCCGTACTTCACGACAGACACCGCGGCCGTGCTGCGGGCGCTCGAGATCGGCGCGGACTTCCTGGTCAAGGCCACCCAGGTCGACGGCATCTACACCGACGACCCGAAGAAGAACCCGGCCGCCGAATTCCTGAAGCAGGTCACCTACGACGACGTGCTGCGCCTCAACCTGCGCATCATGGACGCCTCCGCGGTGGCCATCGCCCGCGAGAACCGCCTGCCCGTGCAGGTGGTGGCCTTGCGCACCCCCGGCGCCATGCTGGCCGCGCTCACGGTCGGGGCCGTCGGCTCCCGGGTCGTGCCCTCATAGCCTGATTGAATCTTCCGGCGTCTGCGTCGTCGGTTCCGCCGGATGCTGGAGGACCGCATGAAACGCTTGTTCCCTTTGTTCATCATGTCACTCGCCCTGAGCCTGCCCGCGCTGGCCCAGACCCCCTGCGCGCCGGAGAAGGGCGCGTCGCCCGAGAAATGCAGGATCGCCACCGGCGATGCCGCCACCGTCACGCCCAGCCAGAAGATCACGAGCTTCCAGGCGCAGGTGAAGTCGGACATCCGCAAGGGGCTCACCGATGCCCAGAAGCAGGCGTTCCTGAACAAGATGCACGATTACTTCGACTTCTCGACCATGGCCGAGGCGGCCCTGTTCGGCGAGTGGGAGAAGCTCACCATCGAGCAGCGCGCGCAGTTCAGCCTGGCGTTCACCGCCATGCTGCAGCGCAGCTATCTCAAGAAACTGTACTCCCACGCCGAGTACCAGGCCTCGATCACCGGGGAGAAGCTCAAGGAGGACAAGGCCCAGGTCGCCACACGCCTGGTCAAGTCCGCCAAGGGCGCCACCTCCGTGGATGTCACCTACCGCATGCAGAAGACCAAGCAGGGCTGGCGGATCTACGACGTGCTCACCGACGAGGTCAGCCTCATCCGCAACTACCGTTCCACGTTTGCCGACCTGATCAAGTCCAAGGGCTTCTCCGGCCTGATGGACCACCTCAAGAAGCAGGCCTCCGGTCCGCTCCCGTAGCCGGGCCGATCACTCCAGACGCAGGAACACAGGGCGGGCGAGCCACTCGGTGGGGCCGACCTCGAGGAACACCACGGTGCCGGCCGGCCCCGTCAACCGGGATCGCAGCATGAACAGGGGCAGGTGCGAGGGCAGGCCGCCGATGCGCCAGACCGTCTCCCCGGCAGAAAGCCCCGCGCGGGAGGCGGGGGTGCCCGCGGCGACGGAGGCCAGGACCAGGCGGGAGCGCAGGCCGTCGCGCGCCAGCGTAAGCCCGCTCTCCCCGGCGGCGGCCGTGGTGCGGACGGGGACGAGATCGATGATCACATCGGGGGCCTGAAGATCGGCGATGACGTGGATCGACTCCGAGCCGAGGCCGGAGAGGGGATGCCAGGCCATGAACGTGATCTCCCCCGCGGGCAGCGACCGGAAGGTGAAGCTGCCGTTGCGATCGGTCTGCTCCAGGAAGGTCCCCGCGCTGACCCAGGCGCCACGCACCGGGAAGCCCCGATCGTCCCGCACGATGCCCGTGGCGGAGCCGGCGCGCTCGAGTTCCCACAACTGCGGAGCCAGGTTCAGTTCCGCGAGGGAGGTTCCGGCCCTCACCACCAGCTCGCCCGTCAGGGGGGCGTAGCCCGGCGAGGACACGTGGACCTGCCAGGTCCCTTCGGCCAGGGCGCGGAACTCCACCTCGCCCTTGCGGGTCTCCTGCACCGCCGAGGCGCCGTCGGGGTGGGACAGCCGCACCCAGCCGGCCAGCCCCTCCAGGGTCTGCCGATCCCGCACGAAGCCCTGGAATCCGCCACCGTAGGGCAGGGTCCAGTCGTAGTCGCCCGGCTCGAGCCCGGTCTTCTCCAGCGACGTGTAGTCGGGGTGGGTCACCACGATCTGGTACGGTCCCGGGCCGAGGCGCTCGAACGTGACCGTGCCCGCGTCGTCGGTGACGCGCCAGCGCCGCTCGGGCCTGTCCTGGGCCAGCAGCTCCACCTGCGCCTTCACCACCGGGATCCTTGCTGCGTCCCTCAGGCGCAGGCGCAGCGTGCCGGTGCCCCGCCTGAGCTGGACCTTCTGCTGTCGCTGGGCCTTGAGCTGCTCCACGTGTACCGGGAACTCCGGATGGAAGAACGTCGCTGTGAACGCCTCGCCGACGGCCGGCAGGAGCACCTCGCCGGCGTCGTCGGTGAAGGCGGTGAACCCCGTGCCCGGGGACCGGGCGCTCTCTACGCGCAACTGGGCGCCCGCGACCGGGAACTGGCGCTCGTCGACCACCACCAGCGTCATCTCCGCGCCAGACGTCAGGCGGATGTCGGGCACGTCCGTGTCCTGCGAGATCTCGCCGATCACCACGCTGGCGGCCAGGAAGTTGTCGTGGGAGACGTGCAGCAGGAGATGTCCCGCCGGGATGCCCGAGAGCGTGAACATCCCCTTGTCATCGGTCATCACGGCTCCGGAGGCCGTCTGGCCGATCTCGATCTTCTTGTCGGTCACGCCGAGCTGGCCCACCGGGATCAGCCCCGGCGCGTCCAGGGCCAGCGGCGCGATCAGCGTGCCGGTGGCGTCCACGCCCCAGCACTCGACGGCGGCGCGGGCCACGGGCTGTCCCGCGGCGTCGAGCACCCGTCCGGCGATCGTCACGCCGCGCGAGAGCTCGAACAGGGCCAGCCCGGAGGTCGCGCCCACCCAGAAGCGCCTGCCCGTCAGGGACACATAGCCTTCCGAGGACAACGAGAAACGATACGAACCTTCAGGCAGCGGACCGATGCGGAAGCGGCCGTCCTCGCCCGCCTCCACGGCCCGGGTCAGCAGCGAAGGCTCCTCGCGGCCCAGGGTGAACAGCGCGCCGGGCAGCGGGCGGTCGTCCTTCTCGTCACGCACCAGGCCGTGCAGTTCGATTCCCTCATCCATATACAAATGCGCGTGCACGACCTCGCCGGCGGTCAACTCCACGCCCACGAGCTCGGCCACCTGGTTCTCGAAGACGGCCTCGATCGCGAGGATCCCCGGCGCCAGATCCGGCAGAAACGCGCGGCCCTCCCGGTCGGCGGTGAGCTCGTAGGGCGGGTAGACCGAGGAGCCCATCACGCGCAGGGTCGCGCCCGGCGCGGGCCTCCCGTCCTGGAGGACGGCCTCGATCAGCAGTCCGGCGGCCGCCTCCAGCCGCACGACCAGGGTGGTCTCCCCGGGGGAGGTCCAGTGCTCGCCGTCGGAGTGGTAGCCGGCCTTGCCGGCCATCACGCGGAAGATCGTGTCGGTCTCGGCGGGGAGCTCGAAGCGCCCCTCGGCGTCGGAGGTGAACACCGCGCGGGGCAGGTCCTCGCCGGGTTTGATGAAGCGCAGGGTCACGCCGGCCAGCGGGAGCCCGTCCTGATCCACGGTACGACCGGCCTTGGCGCGGCCGGAGGCGACGGCGGGCCCGGTGCCTGCCGTGGGAGGACCCGTGACGGCGCCGCCCGGAGCGGCCCTGCCGGGTACAGGGGAAAACGGGGTCCATGTCAAGTCAAAACGGTGCCATTCGAGGAAGCCGCCGACGAAGCCCGCGATCAAAAACGCCGCTCCCAGGAAGCCCGTGATGATCCGGTGTTTTCGGCAGTTCCAGCGCATGGCGCGAAGATAGTGCATTTTTCCTCCGTTTACAAACGCGACGAAAAGACCGACACAGGCGGCTTCTTGACTACTCAGTAATCAGATGTAGGCAAAATGTTGACACTTGGGACGGTGTGTGTTTCTATGGCATAAGTAGGTGACGTAGCGATGCTTCTGATCAAATCCGAACTCCTTGAACTTCTGAGAAACGCCGTGGAACAGGTCGTCCGCGAAAACAACCTCCCGGTGGAGATCCTGGACCGGCCCCTCACGCTGGAAGTGCCGAAGATGCCTGAACACGGCGACTTCGCCACGACCTTCGCGCTGGCCGCCGCCAAGCAGGCCCGCATCAACCCACGCGAGCTGGCCCAGAAGATCCTCGACCGGCTGCCGGTCGGCCAGGGTCCTCTCAAGTCCGCCGAGCTGGCCGGTCCGGGCTTCATCAACCTGCGCATCGCCGACGCCAGCCTGGCCGCCGGCCTGCGCCGCGTGCTCGACGCCGGAGATGACTGGGGTCGCGGCGCGCCGGTCGCCGGACGGATCAACCTGGAATTCGTCTCCGCTAATCCGACCGGTCCGATGCATGTGGGCCATGGTCGCGGCGCCGCCGTCGGCGACGCCCTGGCGCGGATCCTGCGCTTCGGCGGCCGCGAGGTCTTCACCGAGTACTACGTCAACGACGCCGGTCGGCAGGTCAGCCACCTGGCCGCCTCGATCTGGAGCCGTTACATCGATCTGTGCCGCGAGCAGGACGACAGCATCGAAGCGGTCCCGTTCCCGGAGGACGGCTACCACGGCGGCTACGTCGTCGACTTCGCCCGCAGCTACCTCGAGCGGTTCGGCCTGGCCCCCGCCCGCGCCGGCTACGACGCGGCCGCGATGAAGGCCTTCGGCGTGGAGCTGGCGATGGCCGAGATCCGCACCACCCTCGAGCAGTTCAACGTCCGTTTCGACGTGTTCACCTCCGAGGCGACCCTGCATGACGACGGCGCCGTGACCCGCGCCATGGACCTGCTCGCCGGGAAGGGGCTGACCTACGAGCAGGAGGGCGCCCTGTTCTTCGCCGCCACCCGCTTCGGCGACGAGAAGGATCGCGTCATGATCCGCGCCAATGGCGAGCCGACCTACTTCGCCGCCGACATCGCCTATCATCTGCACAAGTTCAACCGCGGGTTCGATCAACTCATGGACATCTGGGGCGCCGACCACCACGGCTACATCTCCCGCGTCAAGTGCGCCCTGGAGGCCTTCGGCTACCGTCAGGACCAGCTCGAGGTGCTGCTGGTCCAGTTCGTCTCGCTGGTCAACCAGGGCGAGAAGCTGGCCATGGGCAAGCGCTCGGGCAACTTCGTGACCCTGCAGGACCTGATCGACACGGTCTCCTGCGACGTGACCCGCTGGTTCTTCCTGGCCAAGACCCACGACGTGGCCGTGGACTTCGATCTCGAGGTCGCCACGAGCGCCGACCCCCGCGAGAACCCGGCCCGCTACGTCCAGTACGGGCACGCCCGCGCCTGCGCGATCTGGCGCCGCGCCGCCATGTGGAACCTGACCGTGGCCGACCTGTCCTCGGCCGACTTCACGCGGCTGGCGGCCCCCGAGGAGCAGGCCATCGCGCGCATGCTGCTGTCCTACCCCGAGCTGGTCGCCGACGCCGCCGCCAACTGCCTGCCGCACCGCGTGGCCTCCTACGCCCTGGACCTGTGCCGCGCGTTCCACAGTTACTACACGCGGTTCAAGGATGATCCGATCCTGCCCCGCTCCGGCCAGGAGCTCGCGGACCGCGCCAAGACGATCGACCGCCTGGGCCTGGTGGAGGCGTACCGCACGGTGCTGCGCTCCTGCCTGAGCCTGCTTGGAATCACCGCACCGGAAGCGATGACCGCTCCGGAGGAGGAATAATCATGCAACGCTTTGAACAGATGGAAGAACGCATGGAAATCGTACTGACCTCCCGCCAGATCTTCGTGCTGGCCGTGCTGCTCGTCGGCGTCGCGCTGGTCATGTTCGTCGTCGGGTTCTCGATGGGCAAGCGTTCGGAGCGCCGCAAGGTGGTGCTCGGCACCCCGCAGGCCGCCGCCGATCTGCTGACCCGTCTCGACGAGATGGAGAAGGAGAGCAAGGAATTCGTGGCCAAGAAGGCCCTGACCCAGATCCGCAAGCGCGAGATCCCCATCGAGGAGCTCCCGGCCGCCGGAAACGCCGACCAGCAGGGTGTCGAGCCCGCCGCCGGCGCCACGGTGAACGACTCCCGCGCCTCGTCGGCCCGCCCGGTGATCCGGGGCACCATCGCCCTGTCCAAGGTCAAGGCGGCGAGGACGACGGCGGCGAAGGCCCCGATGACCAAGGCGCCCGCCATGAAGGCGCCCGTCGCGAAGGCGAACCCCGGCAAGAACGCCTCGACCGCCCCCGCCCAGGGTCGCCAGGTGACCGGCTCCTACGGCAAGCCCCGCCGGACCGAAGCCGTCTCCGCCCGCAAGATGGAAGGCCGCCGCGCCGCCGCCCAGAACTAAACAATTCCTTCCAGTTCCAGGCATCCGCACGCAAAGTCGTTGAAATTATTATAAAAATTAAAAAGAAAAAATTTCTTGACAGGGTAAGTTAAACGGCTATGTTCCACCGCATTCGCGCACGCTGTCTTACATGTGTGATTTTTGGGTTTAACTGTGCGCTTGTATCGTTTCTTTCTGTAGAGGTATTCCATGCGTAACCATTTTCTGTTTTTGTTGCTGTCCCTGTCCCTGTTCCTGTCGATGACCCGGTGCACGCCGGAGCTCAATGACCCCGCCGATCTGGGCACCTTCCCCGGCACCACCACCGTGGTCGAGGCGACGACCCTCATCGAGAGCCCCCACTCCTATCCCAACAACGCCCGGCTGGTCTGGACCCTCGAGGCCCCGGGTGAGGCCACGGCGGTCAACGTGCTCTTCGACCGTCTCGAGACCGAGAGCCGCTACGACTTCGTGGACCTGATCGACCAGGACGGCGTCGTGGTCCATCACCTGACGGGCAACCTGTCGGGCCAGTCCTTCCGCGTGGAGGGGCCCCGCGTGCTGATCCGCCTCACCTCCGATGCCACCGTCCGCCGCTGGGGTTTCAAGGTCACGCGCTACACGTATGAACTGATCGAGAACACGCAGCACCGCCCCGTGTGCAACGCCATCGGAACGCGCTCGGAGGGCTGGTACTGGGAGGACACTGGCGAGTTGATCAAGTTCGAGACGTGCTCGGGCCAGCCTGCGCCCACCTGCGGCGCCATCGGCAGCCGCTCCGAAGGCTGGTATTCTGAAACCAGCCTGATCGTCTGGGCGTTCTGCCACAACGTCGTGGGCATCGCCATCGCCGGTGAGCCCTGTGGTCCGGCCTCGGGCCTGTCCTGCCACGTCAACCGCGGCACGATGCTGTACTGCGCCGGCGCCGACGCCGACGGCAACGGCGTGTGCGCCAACCCCGGCAACTGCACCACGGCGGCCGACTGCGAGAACCCCGACAACCTGTGGATCCGTCCTCTCTGTACGGGCACCGTGACCTGCACCGACAACGCCTGCGGCGTCACCTGCGACGAGCAGCCCCAGGCCGGCGTGTGGTCCTGGACCTCCCATCTGGTGCAGAACCTCGAGTCGGCCCACCCGTACCTTGACGGCACCAGCCAGGGCTGGCAGTTCCGCCACGAGGGCGCGGCCCGCGTCAAGTTGTACTTCTCCCGCATCGA
Organism: Deltaproteobacteria bacterium HGW-Deltaproteobacteria-17; assembly: GCA_002841905.1. Taxonomy (GTDB): domain Bacteria; phylum Myxococcota_A; class Polyangia; order HGW-17; family HGW-17; genus HGW-17. Next base: position 1,711 of record PHBF01000018.1, on the reverse strand, counting down.
GCTCGAGTCCGGCTACGATTACCTGACCCTGGCCGGCACCGACCCCAACTTCGCTCCCGTGCGCCTGACCGGCGACCACGCCGAGTACTGGTCCCCCGAGGTGCGCGGCGACACCATCAACGTGCAGTTGACCTCGGATGACTCGGTCACCGGCTGGGGCTTCCACGCCGCGATGGTCTCCTTCTACGAGCAGCTGCCCGTGGGGCTGTGCAACGCCAACGAGGACTGCGCCGCCAACCAGATCTGCAACCCGCACCACTGCTTCAATCCGTACGCCCCCTGCTACGGCGACTGCCAGGACGCCCGCACCGGCGGCCTCGAGGGCGACGCCTGCACCACCGACGCCTCCTGCCGTGACGGCCTGCTCTGCAAGGGCATGACCGGCGGCGCGGGCACCTGCCAGGGCGAGACCTGGTGCTCGGCGGTCACCGTCGACAACGACTGCGCCGCGCTGCCGCACATCATGGTCCCGGGCAACTGGCGCTGCGTGGACTCCGTGTGCGCCTGGCACCGGAGCAGCCTGCCCCCCATGAGCGTGTCGGGCACCGAGAACGTTTCGATCCCGGACAACTCCTCCGTGGGCGCCTCCTCCATCGCCGACGTGCAGTCCTCCTTCTGCGGCACCCCCGAGGTGGTCGTGAGCTTCTCGATCCTGCACACCTACATCGGCGATCTGGTCGTCGACCTGATCGACCCCTCCGGCGCCGTGGTCAACCTGCACAACCGCACCGGCGCGGGCACCGACAACCTCGCCATCAGCAGCCAGGTCGTCTACACCGCCCATCAGGGCATGGCCGGCCAGTGGCGCCTGTTCGTGCGTGATCTCGCCTCGGCCGACACCGGCGTCATCGAGAACTTCAGCCTGATGTTCATCTGCCGGTAGTCCTGCCCCGCCTCGGCCCGCTCCAGTCACCTCGAGAATTCATCGATTTCCGCCTTGACACTTCCGTTTCCCGGGGGATACTCTTGTGACGGGGATGGATGGTGAAAAAGATTTCACCGTCCACACAATTGAATCCTCCGGACGACGGGAGCCGGGGGCACGTTCAGGGAAGGGCAGGTGCACCATGATGAAACGCTCCACGGCCTGGTTCCCGGTGTTTCTCCTGGTCCTGCTTGGATGCGGCGGGTGCTTCCGGAGCTTGGAGCGGACCACCTGTCCGGCCACCTGCGGCGGGGGAGGCCGATGCGGCCTCGGGGAGGCGGACCGGTATTCCCCCCGCTGGCCCGTCGCCACCGCCGTGGCCGGGGCGCTCCTCCTGGGCGTGGGTGGCGTCATGGTGCATACGGGTCGTTCCCAGATTGAAGAACTCGAGCAGGACATCGACGCCAACGTTTCGCAGCAGGGGACCCGGCCGTTCGACTGGGATGCCAGCCGTGACGACCGGCCTGTGTTCCTGCAGAACGTGGGGTCCGGTCTCATCGGCGCCGGGGTCATCGCCCTGGTGACCGCCGCCATGATGTATTTTCATCAGAAAAAGCCGGTACTGGTCGTCATCCCTGCCCTGGAGTCCGGCTCACCGGTCACTTCTCCGAGATGAACCCGAAGCGGGCCAGCAGGTCGATCCAGGGGAAGATGTGGCGGTCCTTGGGCACGTCGTAGATGCACTGCTCCCGGTCGCGGTCGGTGGTGAGGAACTCGGTCTCCTTGAGCAGCGGGGACCAGTGGTGGGTGGCCTGGATGCGGCTCCCGAGGTCACAGCGGCGCAGG
>PHBF01000351.1 GCA_002841905.1 Deltaproteobacteria bacterium HGW-Deltaproteobacteria-17 | reverse complement strand
GCCCGCATGGGCGAGGCCATCTCCGGCGTGCTCCTGCGGCTGCGGGAGCACCTGGCCGCGATCGAGGCACGGGGCCCTGTGCAGGCGCAGGCCACCCGGGAGCGGCTCGAGCGCCGGATCACCGAACTGGGATTGGGGGCGGGGCCCGACCCCGGGAACGAGATCGGACCGGCCTTCGCTCGCGAGATCGCCCAGCTCGCCGACCGCGCCGACATCCATGAGGAGCTCGCGCGCCTGAAGACCCACTTCACCCGCATCGACGAGGCGCTGGCGTCGGATCATCCCGTGGGACGCGAGCTCGACTTCATCTGCCAGGAGCTGCTGCGGGAGACCAACACCATCGGCTCCAAGAGCGTGGATTCCGGGATCACCGCGGCCGTGATCTCGTTGAAGACCGGATGTGAACAGATCCGGGAGCTGGCCGCCAACCTGGAGTGACCCATGACCCGGAAACCGGGGTTCCTTTTTGTAATCACCGCACCGTCTGGCGCCGGAAAGACCACCCTGATCACCCGGCTGAGGCAGGAGTTTCCGCAGATCCGGTTCTCCGTCTCCACCACCACCCGTCCGCCCAGGGCCGGTGAGGTGCACGGGAGGGACTACTTCTTCGTCGACCACCAGACGTTCTCGGACATGGTGGCCCGTGATGCCTTCGTCGAGTGGGCCCACATCCACGGCAACGACTACGGCACGTCCCGCGAGTATGTGGAGGCCGCCCTCGAGGGAGGCGACGAGGTGCTGTTCGACATCGACGTGCAGGGCTTTCGCGCCCTGCGCGCGCAGTTGGGCCCCCGGGCTAATTATGTGTTTATAGCCCCTCCCTCCCTGGAGACCCTCGGCCGCCGGCTGGCCGGACGCGGGACGGAGAGCCCCGAGAGCCTGGCCCTCCGCCTGAAGAACGCCCGTGCCGAGATGGAGGCCGCCGGCGAGTTCGACTTCATCGTCGTCAACGACGACCTCGAGACCGCCTATGGTGAGCTGCGCGCGGCCTATCTGGCCTGCCACCTTCGTCCGCGGTACAGGGCCGGGCTCCTCCCCGCACCGGGACAGGATTCCCATGAAGGCTGAGTTCGAGCGCATCCGGGAAACCTACCTCCGCCATTTCCCCGGCGCGGACACTTCCTTTTTGGACCGCGTGCAACCTGTCGCCGCGGAGGTGTACGCCTCCATGAACCGCGCCTCCGGGGAGCCGTTCCTGATCCACGCGCTTTCGGTGACCCGGACCGTCGCCGAGATGGGCCTCGACCGCGAGGCCCTGATCGCGGCGCTTCTGCATGACGCCGCAGGGGATCCCCGCGTGAAGACGCGCCTGGGTGACCTGTGGAACAACACCGTGCAGATGCTCGTGGAAAACCTGGAGCGGCTGCGCCGGATCCGCCCGTCCACCCCCACCGAGGAAGAGTACGAAGGCTACCGACGCATGATGCTGGCCGTGGGCGGCGATCTGCGGGCGGTGCTGATCCGCATCTCCGACCGGCTCGACAACATGCGCACTCTGCAGCACCTTCCCCGCGAGGAGCAGGTCCGCGTGGCCACCGAGGTGCGGCACATCGTCGTGCCGCTGGCCAACCGCCTCGGTCTGCAGGCCATCAAGTCCGAGCTGGAGAACCTGGCGTTCCTGTACCTCGAGCCGGAGGCCTTCCGCAAGCTCGACCAGGGCGTGAAGGAGTTTGAGCGCGCACGGGCCAGCTACGTCGACGAGGTCGTCCGCATCATCTCCGCGCGGATGTCCGCGATGGAGCTGGAGGCCAAGGTCTACGGGCGCCCCAAGCACCTGTACAGCATCCACCTCAAGATGCAGGAGGGCGGACGCCAGCTCGAGGACATCCACGACATCATCGGGTTCCGCATCCTGGTGGACTCGTCGGCGCAGTGCTACGCCGCCCTGGGGCTGATCCACAGCCTGTTCAAGCCCGTGGAAGGGCGCTTCAAGGACTACATCGCGGTCCCCAAGCCCAACGGCTACCAGTCGCTGCACACGACCGTGCTGGGGCCGCGGAGCCGGCGCATCGAGATCCAGATCCGCACCCGGCAGATGCACGAGATCGCCGAGAAGGGCGTCGCCGCGCACTGGTTCTACAAGGAGCGCAGCCAGAAGGGGCGCTTCTCCGACGGCGAGGGCCTGGCCCAGGTCGACCTGCACGCCGGGGACACGAAGTTCTGGTCCCTGGCCCAGTACCAGACCGAGATCTTCGTCTTCACGCCGCGGGGCCAGCTCGTGGTGCTGCCGGTGGGCTCCTGTCCGGTGGACTTCGCCTTCATGGTGCACTCGCTGGTCGGCGTCCACTGCACCGGCGCACGCGTCAACGGTCTGATGGTCCCCCTGAAGACCCCCCTCAAGACCATGGACGTGGTGGAGATCATCACCTCGCAGAACCAGTGGCCCAAGTCCGACTGGCTGAAGTTCGTCGTCACCGGCAAGGCGCGCAACAAGATCCGCTACTATCTCAACCAGGTCGAGCGCGAGCAGCTGCGGCAGCGCGGCCGTGAGCTGCTCGAACGCGATTTCAAGCGCAGGAAGATCAGCCTGAGCCGCTTCCTGCGCGAGGACCTGGTCGACGAGCATCTGGTGGAGTTGAAGTGCCAGAACCTCGACGACCTGCTGCTGGCCCTGGGGGACGGCCGCCTCACCGTGGACAAGATCCTGGCGGTCATCCATCCGGCGGCGGAGAAGCCCGAGGAGGCCGAGCCCGCCAAGGCCCCCAAGGAGAAGCCGAAGAACCGGAAGTCCCGCATGGTCTCCGGTCCGCCCATCGCCATCGAGG
>PHBF01000350.1 GCA_002841905.1 Deltaproteobacteria bacterium HGW-Deltaproteobacteria-17 | reverse complement strand
GAGCACGCCGGCCAGCAGGCCGTCGCGGTCGGTCACCGGCAGGAAGGTGATTTCGTGCCGCTGCATGATGCTGAGGGCGTCGGCGCGGATGCGGAGGTTGACGTCCATGGTGACGAAGATGGTGGGCTCCGGGGAGGTCTTCATCACGTGCAGGACGGTGGCCAGGATCGCGTTGTCCATCTCGCTGTGCTTGCTCTCGAACGGGATGTCCAGCGTCATCTTGGGGGGATACTTCACCATGATCAGGCCCAGCTTCTCTCCGAGCCGCACGCCCTCGATGAGCGAGCCCTTCTCGCGCAGGGACTCGATCTTTCGGATGACCTCACGGGAGCTCTTCCCGCGCTGGGAGAGCTCCTTCTTGAACTTGTCGACCTCGTCGAAGACGTACAGCGGGATGATGACGTCGTGGGGGCCATACTCGAAGATGGCGTTCGGGTCATGAAGAAGCACGTTGGTGTCCAGGACATAGTTCATTATAAACTCCTGCGGCAGGTTCCGGCCGGCGACCGACAGGGGTCGCACGCCCGTTCTGGGTCGCCCACCCACTTTGGCAAAGACGCCTTTGGTTTGTCAATGCCGGAATCGGCCGTGGGGGCGCTTTAGGGGAAAAACTTACTGGGGCAGGGGGTCGCAGGTGAGGTCGGAGCCGCCGTCGACGTCGCGGAAGGCCAGCACGGTCATGGTGCCGCCCTGTCCGAACACGACCTCGAGCTTGGCGTAGGAGCCGTCGGACAGGTGCAGGAAGTAGATGTTTCCGTTGCAGGTCCAGCCGTCGGCGCAGGTGCCGCCGTCGAGCCAGGAGTTGCCGATCACGTAGGTGTCGACGCCGTCGGCCTCGTAGGTGACGTCGGTGGGGGCGGCCGTGACGTCGAGGAAGGCGGTCCCGTTGCCGCCATTGTACGCCGTGGTGTCGGGGCACAGCATGATTTTGGGGCCGTTGAGCTCGTCATCGATGAAGCCGAAGTCACAGGACTCCAGGGTGCCGCCGGCGGTCCGGTCGCGCAGGTTCATCTTCTGGGTCCCGGGATCGTGCAGGCTGATGGTCAGTTCGAAGGCCTCGCGGGGGAAGGCCGTGCAGTCGGCGAACTCGGTGCAGTCCTCGTCGTCGCAGTCGACGGCGCCGTCGCCGTTGTCATCGATGCCGTTGTCGCAGATCTCGAGGTTGCACTCGAGGGCGGTCGCGCAGTCCGTGTCGGCGCAGTCGGTGGTCCCGTCGCCGTCGTCGTCGATGGCGTTGTCGCAGATCTCGGGGTTGTTGGTGTTGTTGACGTTGTTCGTGTTGTTGTTGCTGGTGTTGTCGTCGTCGCAGGCGACCAGGAACAGCGCGAAAGCAAAGACAAGGACGATGGTGGTCAGTTTCGAATGCATGGGTGAAAACCTCCGTTGCGGAAAAAGTTGATTCAGACGGGCATTGAAATGCCGCAAAACGAAGGGAAAGTCAAGTCCCAAGTCGGACCCGTCGGACGCGTCGGACTTGTCCGACCCTTGGCGAGGGCCGCGATCTGTACTATACCTCTTGCCCGGAGGTGTCCATGCATCGGCTGTGTTGTCTGCTGCTCCCCTTGTTTCTCCTGTCCTGCGCCGGAAACGGGCGGGGCACGCTCACCGCCGCCGAGGGTCGGCTCATCGACTCCCCGGGGCCCACGCTGGCGATCGTCACCTGGGATCCGGCCGCGAAGACCGGCGCGCCGGTGCTGCGCCAGGTGGCCCGCAGGGCGGCGCCGCTGCTGCGCGCGGATCGCGGAAAGCTCGACCGCCTGATGCGCGCCACGCTGAAGGCGTCGGGCGGGGTGGGGCTGGCCGCGCCCCAGGTGGGGCTGCCGCTGCGGATCATCCTGGTGGAGCTTCAGGACCCGGCCAAAACCGTGATCACCTGCCTCGACCCCGTGCTGGAGATGAAGAGCCCGGCCCGGGTCGACGGCTACGAGGGCTGCCTGTCGATCCCTGGAAAGGGCGGCAAGGTGCTGCGGCATGAATCGATCCAGGTCAGGTGTCTGTCGCCCGACGGGCGCGTGAAGATCTACGAGTCCAGCGGCTTCGAGGCCCGCATCTTCCAGCACGAGCTGGATCACCTCGACGGCGTCCTGTACACGGACCAGCTCTCCGGGGATCTGATGCCCATCGAGGAGATGCGCCGTCGCAGGGCGGCCGAAAAAGCCGCGGAGGAGGGAAGAGAAGAAATAGAGCTTCCATACCAATGAACCTGCCTCGGACAAGCTAAGACGAAGAAGAAAACAATTACGATCCGGCAACATCGTTGCCTCAAATGGCGGGCTGACGCCCGGTTTGGGCTGTACGGCGCGTGCGTTGACGCGCCTCTGTGCTGAGGCCATCAACTTATTCAGTTATTTCGGGATCAGCCGGAAGTGGTGCGTCACCGGGATCGCGGGCAGCAGCGACATCCGCTGGGTGACGTAGCCGGTGGTCCAGTTGTTGATGACCGTGGGGTTGCCCGCGACGTCGAGCTCCTCGGAGACGATGCCCACGTGATCCGGGCCGGCCTTGGGCAGCGTGTCCATGAAGACGACGTCCCCGGGCAGGTAGGTGGCGCGGTTGGCGGCGGAGAAGCCACGGTCGAGCAGGGTGTAGGTCGCGGTGAAGTACACGATCATGTTGCGGACGCGGCGGTGGTCGATGTTGGTGTCGGGCTTGGTGATCCAGGGATACAGCCGGCGGTTGGCACGGATGTGGGTCACGATGTCCTTCTGCAGATCGATGCCGGCGTTGCGCATGGCACGGATGACCACGTCGGTGCAGACCCCGTAGGCGG
>PHBF01000017.1 GCA_002841905.1 Deltaproteobacteria bacterium HGW-Deltaproteobacteria-17 | reverse complement strand
CACCCAGCACACCACGACCTTGGTGAGGCTTCCCCAGTGCACGCTGTCGGCGAAGAGACCGGCCGCGATCATGGCGCCCACGACGGCCTGGGAGGTGGACACCGGCAGCTTGAGCAGGGTCATGAGGGTGACCGTCAGCGCCGAGGTCAGGGCGACGATGAAGGCCACCTCGACCGAGTAACTGGACAGCGTCGCGTAGGTCGCAAGCCCCGCCTCGCCCATCCAGACGGCGCCCAGCAGCGCGAAGACCGAGCACAGGATCGCGGCCGTCCAGAAGCGGACCATGCGTGACGACACGGCCGTGCCGAACACGTTGGACGCGTCGTTGGCGCCCAGGGACCAGCCCAGAAAGAACGCGGAAGCCAGACGCCACATTTTTCAACACCCCTTTGCGCGGCTCAGATGCGGCGCTTGATCGCGATGATGTTGAGCAGGTCTGCGGTGTGCTCGCAGCGGTCCGAGATGGCCCCGATGGTGCGGATCACGTCCTTGATCTGGAGCTTGCGGGCCAGCTCCAGCTCGGAGGCGTACAACTCGCGGATGGCCACCTGCTGGTGGCGGTCCGAGCGGCTCTCGAGCTCGTCGACGCGGGTGCACATCTCGCGCGTGCGGGACGGATCCTCCATGAGCGCCACCACGGCGCCGTGGATCACGCCGTAGGCCTCGTGGTTGATGGCCACCAGCTGGTCCAGTTGTGGTTTGAGGAACTCCGGCAGCACCGGGTGTTCCAGGAACAAAATGTTGAGCACGCCCTGGGTCGCGCCCGGGATGTGGTCGAGGCTCTCGAGCAGGGACAGCAGGTCGCCGCGGCTCTCCGGCAGCAGCTCGTGCTCGTACAGGGTCTGCTCGATCTCGCGGCGCAGATCGTCGGCCGCGCTCTCGGCGCGGTGGCTTTCGTTGCGAAGGTCGTCGACCTCGGCGCAGGATCCGCGCTCCAGGTAGAGGTGGAAGGCCGCGACGAACCGCTCCATGCACAGGTCGGCCTGCCCGAGGTAGGCCAGGATCCGGCTCTTGACGTTGGTGGAGCCCCGCCAGGGGAAGGTGAAGCTCATGGCTGCGTCCTCGTTATTTGGGGTTCTTCTGCACGACGCAGCGGCGGAACTGGGCGCAGTTCTTGGAGGCGCCCGAGCAGGCCAGGAACGACGGCATCAGGTTCGTCCACGCGCCGGTGGGCTTGTTGCAGGCCGCGACGAAGTCGAAGACCTCGGTGCCCTGCAGGGCGGCGTCGGCCACCAGCGTCTGGATGAGGTTCTTCAGGCCGGTCAGGTGCGCAAGCAGCTGGCCGCGGCCGATGCCGGCCTCCATGGCGAAGCGGGCCTCGTCGAAGAAGCGGGGCATCAGCGGCCGCGGATCGGACGTGATCTTCTTGCCGTTGATGAAGAGGCACGGCATCTCGGTGCAGGTGGTCGAGCCGATGGCGCGCTCGTCCTCGATGGCCTTCTTGTGCTTCCGTGCCTTGAGGGCGGCGTCGAGGAGCTTGAGGTCCGCGCCGGAGGCCTTGGCCAGCTCGCGCAGGTTGGCGCGGCCTGTCTGGGCGATCCGGGCGTACAGGTTCTTGCGGTCGTTCCTGGCGAAGGCCTTCTCCACCCGGTCGACCTCGGCCTGCACGATCTTCTCCATCTGCTCGATCTTGCCGGTCTTGATGTGCACGCCGTTGAGGAAGGCCGTGGGCGTGCCGTTGACGCGCAGCAGGTCGCCGAGCATGCGGTCGTTGTCGATGGCCTCGACCCGGTCACGGGAGTCGATCACGGCCGCGGCCTCGTCGGCCTTGAACCCGTGCTTGGCCGCCAGCGTGATCAGCCAGTCGCGGGAGAGCTTCTCCTGGTTTCCGAACACGGCGTCGTGGAACTTGAAGAACTCGGCCGAGCCCTTCTTGGCGAAGATGGCGACGCCCAACCGGGCGGCCAGCTGGCCGTCCTTGTGATAGGGCAGCGGGTACTGCTTGAACACGATCCGGAGCTTGGCGCCGATCTTCTTGTGCAGCTTGGCCAGATCCTGGCCGAGCTGGCCGCAGTAGGGGCACTCGAAGTCCGAGAAGACCACCAGGGTGGCCGGCGCGTCGGCGCTGCCCAGCTGCGGGCTGGCGTCGACGGGGATGTCGAACACGTAGTCCTTCATGATGCAGTCGAAGCGCTTGGCGGTGATCTCGGCGCAGGTCGGGGTCTCGCCCTTGGCCTCGGGCACCGGACGGCCGTCGTTGAGCGCGGCGTAGTGCTCCTGCACGCAGGACTTGAAGCCCTTGCAGTCGATGCCGGGCTTGTCGCAGAGGCGGAAGAGGTTGACCAGCGCCTTGAGCTGGGGCTCGTTGCAGCGCTGCTCGAAGGTCTTCATGGCCTCGGCGCGGGCCGGGCCGGCGAGTTGACGCTCGAGGATGTACAGGCTCTCGGGCCTCTTGTGCACGGCCTGCAGGAACTTCCAGAAGGCCTCGTCGCCCTTCTGGGCGCGGATCTCGTAGGCGGTCTCCATCACCTCGACGTCGACCGGGTGGGCGAAGGACGGCAGCGCGGCCAGCTGCAGCTGCACGTCGTCGGGGTTTTTGGCCAGCATCTCCGGGAAGATTCCCGAGAGCATCAGGCTGCACTCCGGACAGAAGACGCTCCAGAACATCTGGATCGTGACCAGGGGCTCCCTGGCGCCCAGCACCGGGCTGCCCGTGAGCGACAGCGCGTGCGGGTTCTCCTCGAAGATGCACTCGTACCAGGTGTCGGTCATGTCCTGGCAGGCGGAGGACTTGGGGGCGGCCTTGTCGTCCCCGGCGGACTTCTTGGTGCCTTCAGTCGTCGGGTTCTTGGTGATCAGGGGTTTGGCGTTCGGATCGGTGTCCTCGGCGCCACCGCCGGAGGAGGGGCGGCAGGCCCCCAGGATCAGTCCGCAGGACAGCAGGACGGGCCACAGTTGGGTGAGCTTCTTCATGATGCACCTTCTTCTGACGGAGGGGTATTATTCGGCGTCCGGGAGCTGCTGCCGGACCTGGTTCTCCACGCACTGCATGAAGACCTCGCAGGTGACCTCAGGTTTGGAACAGGTCGTCAGCAGGTTGACGAAGGCCATCACCTGCGGATCCTTCGAGCTGGCGCCGCACTTGTCGAGGAAGAACTTCTCCTTGGCCTTGAGGGCCTTCTCCTGCTCCTCCTTGGGCACGGGCGTCTCGAACACGGGGGCGCCGTGGTCCACCAGGAAGGAGTAGACCTTCGCCCGCGGCGTGCCGGCGGCGACGGCCGCCTCGGCCTTGGCGAGCTGGCGGTCGATCAACTCCATCAGATCGTCGGAGTCCGGGGAGAAGAGCACGCCGTTGATGTACAGGAAGGGCGTGCCTTCGACGCCGACGCTGTCGCCGAGCTTGGTGTCGGCGCTGATGCGCTCCTTGTGCTTGCTGTTCTCGTCGAGGATGGTCTTCTGCAGCTTCTCCATGTCGACGCCGAGCCCCTTGGCGGTCTCGTTGAGGAAGTCCGGGCCGAGCTTCTCCTGGCTGGCGAAGATCGCGTCGTGGAACTTCCAGAAGGCCTCGTCACCCTTCTGGGCGCGCACTTCCTCGGCCACGATGGCCGCCGGGAGCGCATATTCATGGAAGTCCAGCGGATAGTGCTTGAACACGACCTGCACCTTGCCCTCGTACTTCTTCATCAGTTCGGGGATCAACTGCTGGGAGAAGCTCTTGCAGGCGGGGCACTGGAACTCGGAGAACTCGACGATGGTGACCAGCGGCTCCGTGGCGCCCTTCTTCGGGCTGTCGCCCACGGCGATGTTGAAGATCTTGTTCGTCTCCGGGATCCGGAAGATGCACTTGCCGTGCCGCGCGAAGAGGGTCTGGCAGGAGATCTTCTCTGCGGCCGGGTCGGCCGCGGGCTTGGCGCCGTCGTCGGTCCCGGGCTTCATGGCGGCCGGATCGGTCGCCGGCGCCGGGGCGGGCGTCTTCTTGTCCTTGTTGCAGGCGAAAAGGACAGGGAGGAGGAGGATGGTCAACCACGCGAGCTTTTTCATGAAATCACCTCAGGTCAGGGTTTCGGACCGGCCACCTCCCGATGGATGCGGGAGATGCCGTAGTCAAGGAATGAGTTGCTGGGAACGCCTTCCAGCAGGTGCGTGCCCAGCAGGGTGCACGGCGTCACCTGCGCCGGACAGAAGGCAGGCAGCGCCCCCACGGGGAGCTTCCGGGTTTTTGGATCGTTTTGCAATACCGGAGGTTGCAGGCCGCAGCGGGCCGCCATCCTCGGGATCTCGGATTCCGAGAGCAAGGAGGAATAGGAGAGGATTCCGGCGAGCACGCAGAGGGCACCGTCAGGGGTGCCGGCCACGTCCGGATCCAGAAGGGTCTCGCGCACGCGGGCCGCTTTGGGCGTCCCGGCTACGAGGTCGACGCGGAGCTGGATCCGCGGATCGCGCAGGTGGAGGGCGTGCAGCTGGGCGAAGAGCTCCCGGGAGTGGGCGCACTCGGGATCCAGCCAGGTGAGGATGCGGACCGGGCCGCTGCCGGCGGTGAGCAGGGCGGTCCCGGAGTCGCCAGGGACATCGAGGGTCTCGGTCTCACGCCACTCCTGTTCGTACAGTTGACCCGAGATGCAGGTCAGGATCTCCGGGCACGCCTTCCGTTCCAGGCAATCGGAGATGACCCTGAGGCGGTGCTTCCAGTCCTGTCGCGTCCGACACAGCAGGGAGAACTCACGGATGCGTCCCTCAGGGTCTGGTTCACGGTCCGACCAGATCAGGGTGGTGTCGGGGGGAGTCCCGGCTTCCTTGACCGGGAGCGCGAGCGCGGCGGTGATAGTGAGCCCCTCGGGGACCGTGCGGCGCCCGACCAGAAAGAGCCCGGCGGTGGGGACACCGAATCGAAGGCACCCGGCAGTGGCCTCTTCCAATTGCTTGCGCAGGTGGGCGTCAGGGGGCGCCGGAGGCCCCACCAGGTCGAGGCCGGACGTGCCGAGATAGGGCTTCTCGGAGAGGAACTGACGAAGCCGGGACCATGCCTCGGCGGGCTCTGCGCGGAGCCGGTCGAACAGTTGGATCACCGGTTCAGGGGCGCCCTCGACGCCGAAGGCGTGGAGGTGCAGGCAGAAGCCGCCAGGACGGGACTGCTCGAGGACCGCGAGCTCGGAGAGGGTCTCGATGTCCCCAGGGCTGTGGCCGTCGGTGAACAGGTCGATGTGGATCGCGTTGTCGCCGTTGCAGGGCAGGCTGACCCAGGGCTCCGGCGGCGTGACCGTGCGTCCCGGGAACACCGTCGAGGTGGCCGGAAGGCAGGGCACGTAGCCCGCGGCGATCCGATCACAGTCCAGGGGGGGGTCGTTCTCGGGGGCGGGCTCGGCCGCGTCGGGGTCCGGTTCGGCGACCGGTTCGCCGGTGCGGCGTCCGCACGAGGCCAGGCAGCAGAGCAGCGTCATCGCGACCAGCGCGCGTGGCAGGACGGGGAGGGACTGCACCATCACAGGGTCCATTCCACCCGGGAGATCCACAGGCAGGCGCCGGTGTCGGGCGAGGCCACGGCGGCGATGCCCTGGAGGCGGCTCTCACGCGCGTCCGGATTGAAGCGGCTGGGCAGGCCGGTGAGGTGGCGGCGCAGGATCGCCTCGGGCTCCATCCCGATGATGCCGACACCGGAGCCGCACATCCCGACGTCCGTGATGTAGCCGCAGCCGCCGGGCAGGATGCGGGCGTCGGCGGTGGGGACGTGCGTGTGGGTGCCGAAGACCAGGGAGACCCGCCCGTCGGCGAAGTGGGCCAGGGCGGTTTTTTCCCCGGTGGCCTCGGCGTGGAAGTCCACGACGATGACGCGGACCTTCCGCTCACGGAAGCGCGAGATGGCCCCGTCGAGGGCACGGAAGGGGCTGTCGGCAGGGTCCATGAAGACCTGGCCTGCCAGGTTCACCACGCCGACGGGCCCGCGGGGTGTTTCGAAGATGGTCTCGCCGGAACCCGGAGAGGTGACCGGCGCGAGATTGGCCGGGCGCAGGATGTTCTTGTCCTGGTCGAGCATCTTGTGGGCTTCGGCGGGGCGGAAGGTGTGGTTTCCGCCGGTCAGGACCTGCACGCCGGCGGCCCGCATCTTCTGGGCCGAGGCCGGCAGCATGCCGAAGCCGTTGGCGTTTTCTCCGTTGGCCACGACGAGATCGGGGGCGCCGGCGGCGATGATCCCGGGCAGCAGGTGCTCGATGCCGCGGACGCCGGCGGGCCCCACGACGTCGCCGAAGACCAGGATCTTCAGCCCGTCTGGGGCCTCGGCGAAGGGGTTCCCGACGAACCTACTTGGCATATTCGACCGCCCGCGTCTCACGGATGATGTTGACCTTGATCTGACCGGGGTAGGCCAGGTTGTTCTCGATCTTGGAGGCGATCTCGCGGGCCAGGAGCAGGGCTCCGGCGTCGGTGATGCGCTGGTTCTCGACCATCACGCGGATCTCGCGGCCCGCCTGGAGGGCATAGGCCTTCTTGACGTCCGGGAACATGGTGCACAGTTTCTCGAGGTCCTCCAGGCGCTTGATGTAGGAAGAGAGGAACTCCTTGCGGGCACCGGGGCGCTGGGCCGACAGCGCGTTGGCGATCTGCACGATGTGATCGAGCAGGCTCTGGGGTTCGACCTCGTTGTGGTGCGAGGCGATGGCCTGCACGATGCGCGCGTTCTCGCCATACTTCTTGGCCAGCGAGGCGCCCACCTCGGCGTGGGAGCCCTCCTCGTGATGGTCCACGGCCTTGCCCAGATCGTGGAGCACGCCGGCGCGGCGCGCGTACTTCGCGCTCACGCCGAGCTCGGCCGCGATCATGCCGGCGATGTGGCCGACCTCGATGGAGTGCAGCAGCAGGTTCTGTGCGTAGGAGCTGCGGAACTTCAGGGAGCCGAGCAGGAACAGAAGCTCAGGGTGGAGCTTCTGCAGCCCCAGGTCGAAGGCGACCTGCTCGCCGATGCGTCGGCACTGGCCGGCGACCTCCTCCTCCGATTTTTGCACCAAGTCTTCGATGCGGGTCGGGTGGATGCGCCCGTCGGCGATGAGCTTGGTCAGGGCGACCTTGCCGACCTCGCGGCGCAGGGGGTTGAAGCACGACAGGATGACGGCCTCGGGCGTGTCGTCGATGATGACGTCGACGCCGGTGGCGGCCTCGAAGACGCGGATGTTGCGGCCCTCGCGCCCGATGATGCGTCCCTTCATGTCGTCGTTGGGCAGCTGGACCACGCTCACGGTGCGCTCGGCGACGTACTCGGAGGCATAGCGCTGCATGGCGGTGACGAGAATGTTCTTGACGATCCCGTCGACCTTGGACTGCGTCTCCTGCTCCACGGCGGCGATCCGGTCGGCCGCGGCGAGCTTGGCCTCATCGACGACCTTCTCCTCCAGGATCTTGCGGGCATCCTCCATGGAGAGGCTGGCCACCCGCTCGAGCTCGTTGCGGATCTCCTGGACCTGGTTGGTCGCGCTCTGGAGGTTCACTTCGGCGATCTCCTCCTTGCGCGTGATCTCCTGCTCGCGGCGGAGGCTCTCCTTCTGCTTGGACTTGAGCTCCTCCTCGAGCTGCTCGATCTTCTGCTCACGACGGACCAGGCGTTTCTCGCGCTCGCGGTTCTTGTTCTGGGACTCGGAGTTCTCCTTTTCGATCTCTTCCTTGGCCTTGAGCAGAAACTCCTTGCTCTCGATCAGGGCCTTCTGGACCATGGACTCGCTCTCATGGGCGGCGTCCTCGAGGACCTTGCGGGCCTGCTCATGGGCCGACAGCCCCATCTTCAGATACTGGCGGCCAGCCCACCAACGACCGGCGAACACGCCGCCGATCGCGGCGACCACCGCAAGCACGCTTAAAATCGGAATGATCATGGATTCACCTCCTCAGGCGCAGTCAGCACTGCACAGCCAATTTGGTGAATAGATTCAAGGTTCCCGGTCACTCGAACGGGTACTTTCGGAATGTTTGAATCGTGCGTCAGGCACCTGCTCGGGAAAAATTCCCAAAAAAGGGAAAACCGGCTTTTATTCCGTTGAAAATCAGTGAAAAATCCTTGTATCTATTCATCTATAAATAAACACCCTCCAATTAGGGTGACTACCGTGGAATCCGATCGATGCAGTCAGAGATATGCACCGCTCGAGCCCGGATGTTCTGCAGCAACTGCAGGTTCTTTCTTCGTTCGGCGGCCAGCGTCTCGGCCAGGTTGAGGGCCGCCAGGAGGGCGACGCGCACGTTGACTTCTCCGCCGGGGCCGGTGATCTCGGCGATGGTCTTGTTCACCTGGGCGACGTGTTCGCGCAGGTCTGCGGTATCCTCGCCCCGCAGAAAGAGTTTCTGTCCGCCGATTGTCACTTCCAGGGAATCCGAACTCATTCGACGACCTTTCGGAAGTTGTCGGATGAAACTTTCGGACAGGATCTCACCGGCAGACTCCCAGTTTTTTCTCCCTATCGAATTCGGGGCGTTCTGTCAAGCATCTATTGTATGGAATTGTGAATAAATTCGAGGAGCTCGTACCCCATAACCGGTTTTTCAGCTTGCATTTTTTCTGCCGCACTGCATAAACGGGGGTAGGTTGGGCTCTGTGGCCCAATAGGCAGAGGCGCTCGACTCAAAATCGAGATGTTCTGGGTTCGACTCCCAGCAGAGCCACCAACCGGCTACCCGTGCCCGGGTGGCGGAACAGGTAGACGCAGCGGACTTAAAATCCGCCGGGATTTTTCCTGTACCGGTTCGATTCCGGTCTCGGGCACAATGATGGAACTCTATTCGCGGATACAGGCTTTCTTTCTGGATCTGGACGGGACCTGTTACGTGGGGACCCGGGAGCTGCCGGCCACGCTCCCGTTTCTGGAGTTTCTTCTGGCCCGGGACATTCCCTATCTATTTTTGACCAACAATTCTTCCACCACGGCACAGGCCTATGTTGAAAAACTGCGACGCCGAGGGTTCCCGGTGCGGGACGGTCAGGTGCTGACGTGTGGTGACGCTGCGGCCCGGTATCTCCTCCGTGAGACGCCCTACCGACGTATCTACCTGGTCGCGACGCCGCCCGTCGAGGAGGAGTTCCGCA
The DNA here is from genome assembly GCA_002841905.1 of Deltaproteobacteria bacterium HGW-Deltaproteobacteria-17. Classification (GTDB taxonomy): domain Bacteria; phylum Myxococcota_A; class Polyangia; order HGW-17; family HGW-17; genus HGW-17. Next base: position 15,316 of record PHBF01000017.1, on the reverse strand, counting down.
GGCTCGGCTTCACGCTGACCAGCGAGGACGCAGAGGCGGTGCTGCTGACGTTCGACACCGGCATCACCTACCGCAAGATGGAGGAGATGGCGCACCTGCTCTATGCCGGAGTGCCATACTTCGCCACCCAGCCCGACATCACCTGCATCACCGAGAAGGGCCTGACCCCCGATGTCGGTGTGTTCATCGCCGGCATGAAGGTCATGACCGGTCGGGAGCCCATGATACTGGGCAAGCCTTCGTTGCCGATGGTGCAGGCTGGGCTCGAGCGGTTGGGGTTCTCGTCTCCGGAGCACGTGGCCATGGTAGGTGATCAACTGGACACCGACATGACCATGGGGGTCACGCAGGGGCTGATCTCCTTCCTCGTGCTGACCGGAGAAACCTCCCTTGAAAAGGCGGCGGCCTTTCCCCTGAAGCCCCATCGGATTGTCCGGGATCTGGGCGAAATACACGCTGGAATGATCTCCCGCTGACCGGTGCCAATGCCAAGGATGGCATCGGACGTGCATCGGTTTCATGGAATTTCCTTGCCAAAACTGAACTGGTTCTTGCGGTGTCGAGCAGTTTTTGGTAAACCTCTCTGAACAGGTGAGGCGGATATGACCAAAATGATCCTGGTAGCAGACGACAGCAAAACGATTCGAAAAGCTGTTCAAATGACGCTGGGCGACGCCAGTCGCCAGATATTGGAAGCCGGTGACGGTCAGACGGCCCTGCTGGTGGCGCGCGAGAAAAAGCCCGCTTTGATTATCGCCGAGGACTACCTCCCCGGCATGGATGGGTATAGCCTGCTGTCCGCAATCAAGCAGGAGAGTGCGCTCTCCGGAATTCCCGTCATCATCCTGCGGAGCAAGGGAAAACCGTTTGATTCCGTACGGGGCGTCGGCGCTGAAGGGAGCATCGAGAAGCCCTTTTTACCTGACGCGCTGATCGAGCTTGTCGGGAAGGCCGCGACCGCGAAGGCCAAACCTGTGTCGGAGGTCGTCGAGGAAATCATCATTGATGCCGAGACGCCCGATGACAACGACTTTTCCATGGATATTGCGCTTGATTTCGGCACTTCGGGGGCCGTCTCCGGCGGTGAGCTCGCCATGCCGCCCATTCCTGCCCGGGTGCCGTCCTCCCCGGGTCTGCCGGTGATTCCCGCGGCCCCTGTAACGCCTGCGCGTCCTGCGATCCCGGTGATGCCCGCCCACGGCAGCGCGCCGATCATGTCGTCAAACCTGCTCGAGAGGAAGCCCACCGGCTCGGTCACTCCGGTCGAGGCCGAGGACTCCTCACCCCACAGGAAGCCGGTCAAGGAGACCGTCTTCATGTCGTCATTCGCGCCGCCTTCGTCATCGGTTCCCGTTGCCGGTGCGGCGTCACCCAATCCTTTTGCGTTCCCGGCGGCGCCTGTGGCGCCGGCGGCGCCTGTGGCGCCGGCTGCGCCTGTGGCGCCGGCTGCGCCTGCGGCGCCTGTGGCGCCGGCTGCGCCTGCGCGTCCTGCGATTCCTGTGGCCCCGGCTGCGCCGGCTGCGCCTGCGCGTCCTGCGATTCCCGTGGCGCCGGCTGCGCCTGCGCGTCCTGCGATTCCTGTGGCCCCGGCTGCGCCTGCTGCGCCTGCGCGTCCTGCGATTCCCGTGGCACCGGCTGCGCCTGCGCGTCCTGCGATTCCCGTGGCGCCTGTGGCGCCTGTGGCGCCGGCTGCGCCTGCTGCGCCTGCGCGTCCTGCGATTCCCGTGGCGCCTGTGGCGCCTGTGGCGCCTGTGGCGCCTGCTGCGCCTGCTGCGCCTGCCGCTCCCGCGCGTCCCGCCGCTCCTTCAGCGCCAGCCGCCAAGGCGGACTCAGGCGCCTCCCATCCTGCCGTCCCCGCGCGTCCCGCCGCTCCTTCAGCGCCGGCCGCGATGGCCGATTCCGCGCCCGTGCGTCCTGCCGCTCCCGCCTCCCCCGCAGCCCGGTTCGACTCCGCCCCGCCGGCCTCCTCCGGCGCCGTGGATCAGGTCGCCGCCAAGGTCTCCGAGCTCAGCGAGAAGCACGCCGCGCTGACGGGCGTGAGCCGCGAGGTCATCGAGATGATCGCCTGGGAGGTCGTCCCGCAGTTGGCTGAAGTCATCATTCGCGAGCTTCTCGCCCAGCATCCTGAATGGATTCGAAAATAAACAACAAACAGCCACAATCCGGAGGAATGAATGCCCTTACAGCCTGGTGTAACCGAGTGGGAAGAGATTCTCAGTTTTGCCGAAGAAATCGCCCGTGAAGCTGGAAAAATCGCCATGCGCCATTATGGCCATGCCGATCCGCAGTTGAAATACGACATGTCCCTGGTGACCCAGGCGGACCTGGAAGTTCAATCGTTCCTTGAGCAGAAGATCATGGCGGCGTATCCGCACCATCACTTCTTCGGCGAGGAAAACCCCATCGCCCCGGTGAACGTGGACCACCTCTGGGTGGTGGACCCCGTGGACGGCACGGCCGTCTTTTCCACGGGTTTCCCGATCTGGGGCATCTCCATCTCGCATTTCCACGAGGGCGAGCTCAAGCTCGGTGTGTTCTACATGCCGGTCACCGATGAACTGTACTCGGGCATGGGCAAGAAGGCCCTGCACAATCGCAAGCCCATCCGCGCCCGGGTCGACGACTCCGTAGACAACGAGGCCGTGCTGCTGACCTATTCGCGCTTCCATCACGACTTCCGCACCGACTTCCCGGGGAAGATCCGCTCCATGGGATCCTCGGTCGCCCATATCGCGTTCGTCGCGCGCGGCGCCGTCTGGGGCGCCCTGCTGGGCCGCGTCCACATCTGGGACATCGCGCCGGGGCTGGCCATCCTGCGCGCCGCCGGCGGGGAGATCCGCGATCTCAACGGCCGGGTCTTCAACTCCGAAGACTACATGGACGGCGCCCCCGTCGATCGTGTCTACCTGGCCGCGGCCAAGGGCCAGCACGACCAGATCCTCCGCTATCTGCACGCCATCGAGAAATGATCCCGTCCGCCCGCCGCGCACTCCTGCCACCGCAGAGTGAACTGGAATGAATAAGATTTTTACCGCTGAACACGCGGCTCCCGTTGGAATGAAGAAAGATTTCACCGCTGAACACGCGGAACACGCGGAAACCAAGACCCTATTTGTATTTGCCAGCACAAACAAATTCCCTTCCGTGTGTTCTGTGTGTTCCGTGGCAAAAATTCTTGTTCCCCTTCTTTATCTTCTTCTTCTTCCTTCCGTGGTGCTCTTCCCGGCCTGTTCGCCGTCGAAGCCGCCTGCCGACACCATGGTCGTGCTCGTCGAGGCGCCCGTGGGCGACATCGATCCATCCACCGCGATCACCGCCTACGGGCTCAAGATCAGCCGCCTGATTCATGAACCGCTCGTGTCCCTCGACACCGCCGACGGGAAGCCCCGGCTGGAGCTCCTCGAACGCATCGAGCGCATCGACGACCGCACCGTGATCCTTCACCTGAAGCCCGGTGTCCGCTTCTCGGACGGCTCGCCCCTGACGGCCCGTGACGTGGTCGCCACCTTCAGGGTCATCCGCCAGGGGAGCTTGTCTCCCTTTGCGTCCAAATGGAAGGATCTGATCGAGCTGGTCGCCGACTCGGACCTGCGGGTGCGGATGCGGTTTTCGGCCCTCCGGCCCACCCTGGTATCGGATCTGGACATCGGGATCGTGAAACTTTCCCCCGGGGCCGCGCCATGGCGCAACACGCGGATCGGTGCGGGACCCTTCGTGCTCGAGGGGCGCACCACCGACCGTATCCGCCTGGTGCGGAATCCTTTCTACTACAAAGGTGTCCCGCCGGTCCGCAGGGTCGTGTTCCAGACCGTCGAGGAGGAGAACGTGCGGGCCCTGCTGATGTCCTCCGGGCACGCGGACATGGCGCAGAACAACATCTCCCCGATCCTGCTGCCTGCGCTGGCCCATCTGCCGCTGATGCGGGGTCCGTCCTGGACGCTGACCTATCTGGGTTTCAACGCACAGGTGCCACAACTGGCCGATCCCCGCGTGCGCCGCGCGCTGGCCATGGCCGTCGACCGCGGGCGCCTGATCCAGGCCAGGTTCCGTGGCACCGCCCAGCTGGCCGACTCGATCATGCCCCCGCAGCACTGGGCCCATGCACCCGGGTTGCCGCAGCTGCCGTATGATCCGGCGGCCGCCGCGAACCTGCTCGACGAGGCCGGCTGGCCGGCCGATCCCTCCTCGGGAGTGCGTTTTGAGCTCGAGTACAAGACGTCGTCGAATCCCTTCCGGGTGGCGATCGCCAAGGTGATCGCCGAGGGCTGGGGGCGCATCGGCGTGCGGGTGCGGGTCCGCAGCCTCGAGTGGGGCGTCTTTTTCGCCGACATCAAGAAGCGGCAGTTCCAGGTCATGTCACTGCAGATGCCCGAGATCGGGGTGCCCGATGTGATGGTGGACTTCTTCCACTCCGGGAACATCCCTTCGGCCGCCCGCCCCGAGGGCGTGAACCGGTGGGGCTACGCCGACGCCGGGGTCGATGACCTGCTGGATCGCACGCGGCTCACCTCGGACGCGGCCGAGCGTCAGGATCTGTTCGCCCGCGTGCAGGAAAAACTCATGCGGGACCTGCCGATTTTTCCTCTCTGGTTTGAGGAAAATTTGGTCTTTCTTTCCACACGGGTTCGGGAGTATAACTTGCTCCCGAACGCTCGCTGGAGTTCGCTCTCCGGCGTGGTTCTCAGGCGCTGACCCCGTCGCCGCACGGTGACCCCGTCACCGCACGGTGACCCCGTCACCGCACGGTGACCCCGTCACCGCACAGGACCTGAACCGATGGACGAACACAACACCTGGCTGGACATGCTGCCCGGCTACCACAACCTCGAGGAATACTTCCGGCAGTATTTCGGGCGCAACTGGTCGAACACGATCTTTCCGCCCCAGGAACACTTCTCGATGACGCACGTGTTCCTGGCGTTGTTCGTGGGCTTGTGCCTGATGGCCATCGCCCTTTCCTACCGTCGTCACGCCCGCAGCGAGGCGGCCGTCATCCCTGCGGACCGGCTCACCTTCTTCTCCTTCGTGGAGCTGCTGCTGTCGGCCCTGCTGCGCTTTTTGACCGAGATCGTCGGCAGCGAGAAGGAGGCCCGTCGCTTCTTTCCCATGGGAGCTGGCATTTTCCTGTTCGTCATGTTCTCCGATCTGATCGGCCTCCTGCCCGGGTTCGAGTCTCCCACGGCCCATCTCCAGATGAACCTGGCCATCGCGCTGACGGTGTTCGTGGCCACGCATTATTTTGGCATACGACAGCAGGGGTGGCGGTACGTCAAGCATTTCACCGGGGATTCCTGGCTCCTGGCGCCCTTGATGTTCCTTCTGGAGCTCGTCAGCCACATCGTCCGGCCCCTGTCGCTGACGGTGCGTCTTTTGGGCAACATGTTCGCCGACCACAAGGTGCTGGCGATCTTCACCCTGCTGTTTCCGCTGATCATCCCCATCCCGTTTCTTTTCCTGGGTTTGCTGGTCTCCCTGATCCAGGCCCTCGTTTTCATGACCCTCTCGGTCATCTATTTATCCCTGGCTACCAGCCAGGAGCATTGAGGATAATCTATGAAGAAAATGCACGCCGTCATCCTGTTCTTCGCGATTTCGTTCGCCACCCTCGGGGTCTGGGCCCAGGCCGAGGCGCCTGTGCCAGAAAAAATCGACACTGCGGCCCCCGCGGAGGCCTCCAAGCCGGAGTCTGAAATGGTCGCCAAGAAAGAGACCCACGCCAGCTCCGCCGATTTTTATGCGATCGGCATCATCATGGGCATGGCCGTGCTGGGCGGCGCCATCGGGCAGGGCATGGTCGGCGCAGGCGCCATGGCGGGTGTCGCCCGCAACCCCGGCGCGAAGAGCGCCGTGCAGACCCTGATGATCCTCACCCTCGTGCTCATCGAATCCCTGGTCATCTACGCGCTGGTCGTCTCCTTGCTGCTGTACGCCAAACTGTAAATTGAAGCCGATCGCCACCCGGCTCCCGTGGTTTTGCCCACGAAGTTCACTTTTTTCACGATTTTCTTCCGTCGCCCTCTTGCCAGACGCGTCTTACAGGTTATGCTGCAACTGCGAAATACCTTCGACGCCGCGGCGGTTGCAGTGACGTGTTTTCGACGGGAGGGCGCATGAACGCAGTCAATCTATTTCTGGCCGGCCTTGGAACGTACCTGACTCCCTGCGTATATCCATTGATCCCGATCTACCTCACCTCCCTGCTGGGGGCCGACCCCTCGGAGGAGGACTTCTCCCGCGGGAAACTGATGCTGCGGGCGATGGCCTTCTCCCTCGGGTTCATCCTGATCTTCTCGATCATGGGCCTGGGCGCGGCCGGCATCGGCCGGTTGATGGCCAGCCACAAGGGCTGGTTCCAGTTGATCGGCGGCATCTTCATCCTGCTGTTCGGCCTGAAGTTCCTGGGCTGGATCCAGATCCCGGTGTTCGACCGCATCCTGCGCAAGGACGACAGCCGCAGCCACGAGAAGGTCAACGTCGTGGCCGCCTTCCTCATGGGCGTGTTCTTCGCGGCCGGATGGTCCCCCTGCATCGGCCCGATCCTGGGCGCGGTGCTCACGTATACGGCGTCGGAGACCTCGAGTCCCGCCACGGGCTTCCTGTATCTCTCGGTCTACGGATTGGGTTTCGCCACGCCGCTGCTGGTCATGGCCTTCTTCGCCGAGCACGCGCGCCTGCTGGTGGCCCGGACCGCCAAGTACCTGCCGGTGGTCGAGGAGTTCATCGGCGCGATCATGATCGCCGTGGCCCTGACCTTCTTCATGGGCGTGGTCAACCCGGCCCCGGTCTACCGGTCCGGCGCCGATCCCACGGTGCCGGCCGGCCGGCCCATCGTCGTGGAGTTCATGAGCTCCAACTGTTCGATCTGCGAAAAAATGGAGCCCGTGGTCAACGAGATGCAGACCACGTGCTCGGGCAAGGACGTGGAGATCCGCCAGGTGGACATCTCCCTCCCGGAGAACCGGCAGTTCGTCAAGAAATACCGCATCCTCGGCGTGCCCACCTTCGTGATGATCGACGAGCGGGGTCGTGAGGTCGCGCGCCTGGTCGGAGAGCAGCCCCTGTCCAGCCTGCTGCAGGCCACCTCGGCCATGATCGGTCAGGAGTGCCCGGGCTACGCACCCATCGACCGTGCCCTGCGTGGTCATGATGATTCCCAGGCGCCCCCTCCTGCCAATCCCACGCCCGGCCACGACGGCGGCACCGAGAAGGCCTGTCCCACCAGCGGAGAGGCCCCCGTCTGCACGGAGTGATCTCCCACGCTTCCGGACCTGTCTCTGATTCTGTACACCCTCTCTTTTTACCTGTTTCCTTTTAGAGACACCCCTGCGGAATCATCACGGAAAGATGACGTAATGCCTGACAAAATGCCTTGATCTGCAAGGGAATCCAAGGGTTTTGTCACAGGGGTCGATGTTGGCACGGAACCTGCGAATAGCCGGCCGCCTTTGGAAGGAGGCAGACCATGTTTCGCATGCATTCCCTCTTGATTGTCATTTCGCTGCTAGCTCTGAATCTCGCGGCTTGCGGTGACGATCTTCAACGTGGGTCCTCCGAGGGACCCGAGCTCCGTTCACTTTACAGTGTCGCCTGGTATAGTGAACATCAAAATATTTCCGTGTTGGCCCACCGCAGTTCCCATGATGGGAACTTTGCCGATGTGGCAGAGTGTCAAAATGGGCAGGTCAACGGGAACGCCCTGGTGTGTCCGGATCGTATCATTCAGCGGGCGACCGGCGCCGAGGGGTTTTTCCCCGCGGCTTTGCGGTCCCCCCGCAGCGCTGCGTTGGGCGAGTTCGATCGTGTGGCCTACGTGCTGGACCGTGCGGGGAACCTGCACGTGACCGACACCGGATGGTCGGCCGCGGCCAGCGATGATCTCCCGCTGCTGTTGTGGACCCCCGGGAACCACCAGGTCGAGATCCTCGCCGGCAACGCCAGAAAGAGCCTGGCCATCATTGATCTGCAGGGGGAACTGAAGTTATGGGCTGTGAACCGGGACGAACTGTATGTCCTGTACCAGGGTCGCCAGGAATCCGGGTGGCGCTGGGGCGTGGAGAAGATCTCCCTGGTCGATTATCGTGTCGAAGAGGTCCGCGCGGAGCAGACGGTGGGGGATCCCTCCGAGGTTCCGCAGGAGCTGCAGATCACGGAAGAAGGCCACCTCAAGCTCACCCGTGATGGCCATGTGCTGGCCGACCTGCCGTTGTAATCCATCGCCGAACGTATCCAAGACTTTTCAGGTCGGGAGGAACCGGGCCGCAGCCGCGGTGTTCGAGGGGGGGCTCTGGGTCAGCCGCCGCCGGTGGGGACCATGACGACGAGCTCGCCCTCGGCGGGCNNNNGGCACCGGATCCAGGTGATGAAGGCGGACACCGTCGGAGAGCACGGCGATATGGGGGAACTGCACGGGCTGGTATCCCAGGTGCGCCAGCAGCGCCTCGACCGTGGGAAACGCGCCCTGGGCCTGGGCCGAGGCGATGCGCTCCGGAGAGGGGCGGGAGATCGGTCCGACGAAGGTGAGGACGAAGGCCATGGCTATCCCTGCTCCAGTCTGGCGCGCAGGGCCGAGGAGAGCTCGGTGGCCAGCTGGCGGCAACGGACCCGCGTCTCCTCGTCGGGGCGGTACTTGCTCTTGCAGGAGCCCAGCACCTCCACACCCATCGAGGTCAGGGCCTCGGCGACCTTCTTGATGCTCTCACCGGACCAGCCATAGGAACCGAAGGCCAGGCCCAGCAGGTGCTGGGGCTTGAGGCCTGCGGCGTACGTCAAAAAGTCCGCCAGGGTGGGAAACATCTGGTTGTTGAGCGTGGGAGAACCGACGCAGATCGCGCCCGCGTCGAGCAGCTCGGTGATCACGTCGGAGCGGTGGGCCACGTGCAGGTTCAGCACGCGCACCGGGTGGCCGAGTCGCTGGAACTGCTCCTCGAGCTGGCGGGCGAGCAGGTGGGTGGACTCCCACATGGTGTCGTACACGATGACGATCTTGTCGGTGGGCTTCTGGGCGCTCCACTGGAGGTAGCGTTCGAGCAGGGGGCCCAGATCCTGACGGAAGACGGGCCCGTGATCCGGGGCGATGATCTCGGCGTTGAGGCCCAGCTGACGGCAGCGCTCGATGAGTTTCGGGATCAGGGGCGCGTACGGCAGCAGGATGTTGGCGAAGTATTGGCGCCCTCCTCCACGAGGATGTTCCCGGGCAGCTCGTCGGCGAAGCGCCGGGCCGAGGCCAGGTGCATGCCGAAGGCGTCCTGCGAGAACAGGAGCTTCTCCCTGGCGATCCAGGTGAACATGCTGTCGGGCCAGTGGAGCATCCGCGTCTCGAAGAACTGAAGCTCGAGCTCGCCCAGGGAGATCTTCTCCTGGTCCTTGACGGACAGCACCTTGGTCTTCCAGTGAAAATGATCCTGCAGCGCGACGGTGCCCATGGAGGAAGCGAACACCTGCTCGGGCTTGATCAGTTCGATCGCCTCGGGCAGGGAGCCGCTGTGATCCATCTCGGCGTGGTTGGACACGATGATGTCGATCCTGGCCGGGTCGACCACGGAGCGGATCCGCGCGAGCATCTCGGGGAAGAAGGGGCGCTTGACCGTGTCGATGAGCGTGATCTTCTTGTCCATGATCAGGTAGGCGTTGTAGGTGGTGCCGCGGCTGGTGGCGTAGCCGTGGAAGTCACGGATGTTCCAGTCGATCGCTCCCACCCAGTACACGTGCTTGGTGATGGGGACGGCAGAAAATTCGGAGTTCATTGGCTTGGTTCCTCGGGAAAGGGAGAAGGACGTGTTCGCCAGAAAGCTAGGCGGCCGTCACGGGCATGGTGAACAGCATCGGGCGCGCGGCCAGCTCTCGATCGAGCAGGTACAGCGCATCGGGGGTCTTGCCCATCAACTGGATCTTGGCGAGGATCTCGTTGGCGTTGGCCTCCTCCTCGACCTGCTCCTTGATGAACCAGTGAAGCATGATCTCGGTGGCGGGGTCGGGGGCCTTCTGGGCCAGCTTGTACAGGTTGTTGATGCGGGAGGTGATGTACTTCTCGTGCTTGAGGGCGGCCTCGAAGGCGGCCTTGGGGTCCTTCCAGGTGGTCTCGGGCGCCTCGATGGCCTTGAGGGTGACCTTCTCGCCGCGCTCGATGATGTAGCCGTAGAACTTCATCGCGTGGACCATCTCCTCCTGGGCCTGCGCGAGGAACCAGTGGGCGATGCCGGCGAAGCCCTTGTGCTCCATGTCGGCGGCCATGGACTGGTAAAGGTAGGCCGAGAACATCTCGGCGTTGATCTGATCATTGATGGCTTCGAAGAGCTTGCTCATTTGGATTCTCCTTTCCAGATGCCGTGCAGATTGCAGTATTCACGCACGACGAACTCGCCGTCGACCAGCGGGAAGAGGGCCTCGGGCGTCTCCCCGGGGTTGAGGTACTTCCGGAACTGGACGGGGCCGGCGATCAGGTCGATCCACTGGATCCAGTGCGTGTCCAGCATGGGATGTTCGACCGAGCCGATTTTCACGTAGATGCCGTCGGCGCGCTTCTCGATCACGGGGAGGTGCTTCTCGCGGGAGGCCTCGACCGTGTTCTCTTCGAGCAGGCGCATTTCCTTGCCGCAGCAGACCAGACGTCCGCCGCCTTCGTGCAGCAGCTCGACGACGTTCTTGCAGATGTCACATTGATAAACGTATTGATGCGTCATGAAAACCTCCTTCAAGGGGTGTATGGCCGAACGTAGTAAAACGCTCCGTCATGTAAAAAGTCAACCGTTTTCGGGCATCTTCAATTCATCCATGTTCTCGGAGAAGTCCATCAGGGTCAGTTTCTCGAAGCGCTCGCGCACCAGCTTGTGGATGCTGTCGTGGAGATCCGAGACCGGACAGTGGCCCTTCTTGCAGCGGGGGAGGTGCAGCATGCACGAGTCGAAGCGCACCTCCGGATCCACCGCGTCGAGGATGCGGGCGATGCTGATCTCGTCCGGCGGATGTGCGAGAAGGAAGCCGCCGGTGGTGCCCCGCATGGAGTAGACGAGCCTGGCACGGGCCAGCTTCTGCATGACCTTGGCCAGATGGCTCGGTGAAACGCGGAGGCGCTCGGCGATGTTGGACGTCGAGAGCCTCCGGTCGGGGTTGGCCGTCAGGACCAGCATCGCATGGATGCCCAGGTTGACGGCTTCGGTGATCATGTGCATGGGCATGGCTACCTCCAAATCGGATACCAAAATCCGAAATAACGCGGGCAGCCCCGTTTGTCAAGTGGGGAGAGTAAAAATATTGGAAACAATCAACGGAATCGATTGAAGACCGCGGCCAGCCTGGCGGGCCTGTCGGTGCAGGTCCGCAAATCCCCGATTCCGGATTCCATGATCGGGCGCAGGGCGGGTCGCTCGTTGCGGTAGAGCACGCCCAGCGGGATGCGTCCGTCGTGGGCCAGCGCGACGGCCAGGGCGCCGAGCTGGTCCGTCGGGTCATGGGACGCATCGAGCAGGTAGCAGTGCTTCTGGTAATGTGCGTAGGTGTGCACGGGGTCCCAGGACACGCAGGGCTGCAGCACGTTGACGAAGGAGAAACCCGGGTGACGGATCGCCTCGCAGAGGATCTCTTGCAGGTGTCCGGCGTTGCTCGAGAGCGACTGCGCCACGAAGGAGCAGGACTGCGAGATCGCCAGCGCCAGCGGGTTCATGGGCAGGGCTGCCACGCCGTCGGGGTGGACGGCCACCTTCTGGCCCTGCTCGGTCGTGGGGGAGGCCTGGCCCTTGGTCAGGCCGTAGATGTGATTGTCATGAACGACGTGGGTGAGGTCGACGTTGCGGCGCATCGCGTGCAGGAAGTGGTTGCCGCCCTCCCCGTAGGCGCCGCCGTCGCCGGAGTGGACGATCACCGTGAGGTCGTCGGCGACGATCTTGGCGGCCTGGGCCGATGACACCTCGCGCCCGTGAAGCCCGTCGAAGGCGTTGGCGTGCACGTAATGGACGATCTTCGGCGCCTGGCCGATGCCCGAGACCAGCAGGACGCGTTCGGGCGGAAGGCCCAGCGCCAGCAGGCTCTTCTGGAGCGTGTTCAGGATGCCGAAGTTTCCGCAGCCCGGACACCAGGCGTTCTCCACCTTGCTCTTGTAGTCGTTGAGGGTGAGCTCAGCCATGATGGTCCTCCTTGCCGATGCGGGCCGTCAGTTCCTCGACGGTGAAGGGTCTGCCGTCGAGCTTGCCGATGAAGGCGTCCACGCCGCGCAGCTGGGTCTGGGCGAGGACGCCGTCGAGGCCGTCTCCGACGGAGTGCTCGACCAGGATCAGCCTCGAGCACGCGGCGAAGGCGGGTATGGCCCTGAGATCCGGCAGCGGCCACAGTTGCGTCACCTGCAGGTGGTTGAACCGCGGCGAGCCTGCGTTGAGGGCGTCGAGGGCCTCCACGACCACCGGAGCCGTGGTGCCCCAGGAGACCACCAGGGGCAGGGCCGGATCGTGGGAGGTGCACTCCGGCAGGGGCGCCGCGGCGTCCACCGTCGCGATCCTGCGGAGCCGTTTGGCGGCCATGGCTGCGCTCCCGGCGGCGTCCTCGATCAGATGGCCGGCGGGATCATGCTCGTCGGAGTCCACGCACACCACGTGCCGGCTCTGGCCGGGCAGGGCCATCGGGGAGATGCCGTCCCCGGTCTGTGCGTAGCGTTCGTAGAAGGGCAGCGCAGCGGCCTGCTCCGGGGTGAGGACGTGCCTGGTCACCGGCGGCACGTCGGGGCGGTCGATGATCGTCTGGCAGTCCTGCAGGATCTGATCCGTGAGGACGAACACCGGGATCTGGTACCGCTCGGCCAGGTCGAAGGCCCGGGCTGTGAGCGCGTAAGCCTCGGACACGGTGCGCGGCGCGAGGATCACTCGGGCGAAGCGTCCGTGACCGGCGTTGAGCGCCAGGCGCAGGTCACCCTGGGCGGTGCGTGTGGGAAGGCCCGTGGCCGGCCCCGGACGCTGGGCGATGACGATCACGGCCGGGCACTCGATCATGCCCAGCAGCGAGACACCCTCGGTCATCAGCGCGAAGCCGCCCCCCGAGGACGCCGTCATGGAGCGGGCGCCGGCATAGGAGGCGCCTGCGACCATGTTGATCGCGGCGATCTCGTCCTCGGCCTGCTCGACCCAGACGCCGCAGTCGTGGGTGAGCTCCGACAGCGTGGTCATGATGCCGGTGGCCGGGCTCATGGGATAGGCCGCCATGAACGTGCAGCCGCCAGCGAGCGCCCCCAGCGCGACGGACGCGGCACCCGAGACGAACAGGCGGTCCGTCGACGCACCGGTCCCGGAAACCGAGCCCCCAGGAAGCGAAAGACGGCCGGTGAGCCCCGCCTCCAGCATGGCCTCCCGGGTCAGTTGGACCGCCCGCCGGTTGACGTCGAGGAGCTTCTCGGACGAACCGAAGCGCTCGTCGACCAGCGTGTCGAGGATCTCGGCCGGCAGGTCCAGCGCGCAGGCGGCCACGGCCGCGGCGACGGTGCTCACGGTCTTGTCGTTGCCGGCCTTCCTCGCGAGCTCCGACAGGACGAAGGGTGCGCATCGCGGGCAGTCGGCCGGCTCCACGGCAGAGGTGGCGAAGATCATCCCGCCGGCGTTCACGGCGGGGGCATGCGCGCGCAGGCTCTCCGGTGACAGGGAGACGAGGAGATCGACACGCTCCACGGGGGCGTGGACGGGCCGATCCGAGCAGCGCAGCTGCGAGAAGTTGATCCCCCCGCGGATGCGGGACTCGATGTCCTGGTGGACGTACACGTGCAGTCCGGAGCGCAGCAGCGACCGCCCCAGCAGGTCGGCCGCGGTCTGCATGCCCTGGCCGGCGGCCCCGGTGATTCGGATGTTGAACTCCATGCGATGACTCCTGGGACGGCTCAGATGCCGTCTCCGTCGAGGTAGCCCGTCATGACGGGGCGACCCTGGGTGATGGTGGCGGCCGGGGGAACGCTGCTGGTGACCCAGACGTTGCCGCCGATGACGGCACCCCGGCCGATGGTGATGCGCCCGAGGATGGTCGCCCCGGCGTAGATGGTGACGTCGTCCTCCACGATGGGGTGGCGGGGCATGCCTTTGAGCGGGTTCCCCTGTTCGTCCACCGGGAAGCTCTTGGCGCCGAGGGTGACGCCCTGGTACAGCCGCACGTTGGCGCCGATGATGGTGGTCTCGCCGATGACGATGCCCGTGCCGTGGTCCATGAAGAAGGACTCGCCGATGTGCGCGCCCGGATGAATGTCGATGCCCGTGCGCGAATGGGAGAACTCGGTGATCATGCGAGGAATCAGGGGCACACCGAGGTGCTGCAGTTCGTGCGCGATGCGGTAGTGGGTCATGGCCGTGATGCTGGGGTAGCAGAACACGGTCTCTCCGGGGTGGCGGGCGGCGGGGTCACCCACGAAGGCGGCCTGGACGTCGGTCGACAGCAGGGCCTGCACCACGGGCAGGCGGGACGCGAACTCGTCGGTGATGCGCATGGCCCGGGCATCGCACTCCGAGCAGGTGAGCTCGGCGGCTGAACAGTAGAAGCAATAGCCCCGCTTGATCTGCTCGGCGAGCAGGCCCAGCGTGCGGTCGAGCCCGGCCCCGACGTGATAGCGGAGGTTCTGGGGCGTGAGATCGGAGTGTCCGAAGTAGCCGGGAAACAGCACGGCCCGCAGGCCGTCGATGATGTCCTCGAGCGCCGCCACCGAGGGCATGGGCACCTCGTGCCGATGGCGATGGAAGAGCACTGAGCCCGGGCCCTGGTGGCACAGGCTGTCCACGATCCGCTCGAGCTGGCCTTTTTCATGGTTTTGGGTGCTTGCCATCATTTCACGATCCTGTGGGCGTATAAAAATAATCCCGTGTCATGCTGCACCGAAAGCGGAAACGATGTCAAGTGTCGCGAGGACGGGCGCCACCGAACCATTCACGGATTCCGGTGATCATCATCCGGATCCGACGGGCCCGGGCTGCCACGCCTGGCAGGCGAATCTTCCTCGTGGCAGACGCTGCGGGCGATTCTTCACCTGGCATCGAATTTGCGCAGCCAGTGGCATGCCGTGGATGCTCATCACTCTCATTTTGCAACTGGGTCCTTCCTGCGTCTATCTGCGTTCGGTGGACACCGGGCCCTCGTTGTGCGGGCAGAGGGGCTCCGGCGCGCGTCGACCGGTGGCGCCGGCGGAAGGCGATCGGTGCGCGGCCGGGTTGCCGCCGTCGGTCCGCCTCCGGTTCCTGCCGTCGGGGAGCGTGTGTGCGGGGCCGGATCTGTTTGAGAGGGTGATCTTCCGCGAGGAAACGGACGTACGCCACCCTGCGGATCTCCCTGAGTGGCTCGCCGTCTCGCGGTTGTGCCGGCGGGG
>PHBF01000349.1 GCA_002841905.1 Deltaproteobacteria bacterium HGW-Deltaproteobacteria-17 | reverse complement strand
AGGTCCCCATGAAACCCGTGACCCTTCCCCTGACCCCCGAGACCATCGAATCCCTGCATGCCGGGGAGGCCGTGGCCCTGTCCGGCGAGCTCCATGTGGCCCGCGACGCCGCCCACGCCCGCCTCGTGTCCCTGCTCGAATCGGGGCAGCCGCTGCCGTTCCCCCTGCGCGGCGCCGTCATCTACTACATGGGCCCCACCCCCACTCCCGATGGCGGGATCATCGGCTCCTGCGGCCCCACCACCGCCTCCCGCATGGATCCCTTCGCGCCGGTGCTGCTGGCCCACGGCCTGGCCGGCATGATCGGCAAGGGCCAGCGCTCGGCCGCGGTCGTCGAGGCCCTGATCCGCCACCGCGCCATCTACTTCTATGCCTACGGCGGCTGTGGCGCATTCTACGCCTCCCGCGTCGCCGAGAACCGCCTCATCGCCTTCGAGGATCTCGGGCCCGAGGCCGTCTACCGCCTGATCGTGAAGGACTTCCCCGTCATCGTCGCCAATGACTGCCATGGCGCCAGTGCCTTCTTCGAACCCGCATGACAAGAAAAGAACCTGAAAAAAAAACGGAGGGGTGAGCAGGGGAGATCTCTTCTGTACCCTCTCCGCACGCGTCCGCCTCTTCCGTCTGCCCCGTCCGTCTTTTCCGCAGTCTGTTTTCTGCTCTCCACCTTCAGATGGAGCTCGTCAGTCCTGGATCAGTTCGGGGGCGGGTTCGGCTTTCTTCTTCGTGGGTTCGGGATAGGCGTGCCAGACACGCAGTGCAAGGACGAGGCCGATCAGGGCGACCGGGATCATCGCCACAGGCCAGGCCAGCCAGTTCGAGGGGTCCGTGGCGGGTCCCACCAGCTTGCCGTTGGCGAGCTGCTCCTTGGGCAGCGTGAAGGCATAGGTCATGCTCATGGTGGCCGTGCCGAGGTAGACGAAGCCGTCGATGATGCCCACGGCGACGCCGACGTTCCGCTTGCCGCCGAAGTCCATGCTCGCGGTGCCCGAGAGCATCCCGTGGACGCCGATCACGGCCATGGACATGACCACGACGAGGGCGCCCACGGCTGGACCGGCGAAGAGGAAGGTGAGCGCGACGGCCCCGACGAGCATCACGCCATACAGGAACACCGCCACCGGTCCGCGGCGTGATCGGAACACATGGTCCGAGATCACGCCGGCCACGACGCCCCCGAGGATGCCGGCCACGCACAGGAGCAGCCCCCAGTTCTTGAACACGAAGCCGTCCATCAGGCCGAGCGTGCCGTTGGTCTGCTTGGCGAAGGTGCGGAACCACTGCATGATGGCCTGACGCAGAAACCCGCTGCAGAACTCGATCAGCGCGATGGTCACGACCACCGGGTTGGTGAGCATCTTCCTGAAGACCTCCACGACGGGGAGCCGCGGACCGGTGTCTCCGGAGCTGGCGTCCCCCGTGTCGAAGTCACGATGACCGGCGTGTCCGGGCGTGTCCCGGACGAACATGACGTTGAGCAGGAAGAACAGCCCGAGCAGCATCGTGGGCACGAAGAAGACCCAGGGGATGCCGCCGGTGGGATCGCTCTTGGAGGAGAACGCCTGGAGGATCATGCGGCTCCAGTCGAACGCGAAATAGAGGCCCAGGCTGATGAGGATGCCGAAGATCGCCCCGAACACCCCCCGCTCACGAACATGGAACCAGGCGGCGTTGACCTTCACGATCGAGACCGCACCGAAGCTCTGGAAGTACATGTTGAAGGCATAGAGCGCGGCCAGCACACCCACGAAGTGCCGTGAGAGGAACTCGTGGCCGGGGCCATGATTGAGCAGCGAGAGCGAGGCCAGCCCCATCATCAGGTTGGCGAAGATCGTGCCGCCGGCCCCGAGCAGGATCGAGATCCTTCCGCCGATGCGGTCCGTGAGGGGTCCGTTGATGATGAACGAGAAGCCATATACCACCGTGCCGATGCCGAAGATGATCCCGAAATCGGTGTTGCCCATGACCGGTGAGCCGTCCACCCCGGAGATCGTCGAGAAGGCGTTCTTGGCCACCTCGAGGTTGTACCTGCCCATGTACAAAAAGGCGTAGAGGAGGCCCAGGGGCAGCCAGTTGAGGATCCTGCGGTGCCTGAACGCCTCCGAGTGGCCCACGTCCACCCTGGGCAGACGGCCGAGCACGACGGCCACGGCCGTGAGCAGAATCAAGATGGGGGCCAGGTTGGATAGCCAGACGGGCATGGGGCTCCTCACCTCGCGCGACGGACAGGATGGATTGTCCCGGCGAGTGGAAAGATCAACTCATCAAGACCAGAAGGGGCAGAATGGACGGTGCGAGGCCACGAACAGGAAGCACCATCCACGGACCTGCCTCTGGCGCGGAGTATTCCTGCGAACATGCCTGATGTCAAGGTTGAACTCGGTTAGAATCAGGTGAGGAACCGGCCTGTCGGAGGCCTCGGCTACTGTGTGAGCAGGTCCCCGGCCGAGGGGGCGTCGGGGTCCGGCGCCCCCAGCGGATCCGGCGCCACCGTGGGGGGTTCTGGCTCGGTTCCCTCGAGGAAATACTCGGTGAAACGCACGGCGGCCGAGGGCAGCACGGCTTCCCCTGTGACAGGATCGATCTCCCGCGAAGCGATCCCCGGCGGGATGAAGAAGTCCCGGGCTTCGCGGGCCTTGTGGGCGGCCTTCATGACGCGCACGAACACTGGGACCGCGGACCGGCCGCCCTCCTCCCGTGACCCCAGGGGCTTCAGATCGTCGTAGCCGATCCACACGCCGCACACGATCTCGGGCGAGAAGCCGATGAACCAGGCGTC
>PHBF01000348.1 GCA_002841905.1 Deltaproteobacteria bacterium HGW-Deltaproteobacteria-17 | reverse complement strand
CGCCGACGCCATCGCCACGCGCCGCCCCGACGTCCAGCTGGTCATGATCGCGGGCCCGTCGTCCTCGGGCAAGACCACGTTCTCCAAGCGCCTGGGCGTCCAGCTCCAGGTGCTGGGGCTGCGCCCTGTCACCATCGAGATGGACAACTTCTTCGTCGAGCGCGACCAGACCCCCCGCGACGAGCACGGCGACTTCGACTTCGAGAGCATCGAGGCCATCGACCTCGACCTGTTCAACGACGTCCTCGTCAAGCTCCTCGACGGCGAGGAGGCCCTGGTCCCCATCTTCGACTTCAAGACCGGCTGCAAGCGCCCGAAGGAGGAGTGGGTCCCCCACCGCATGGCCCAGGACCAGATCCTGATCATCGAGGGCATCCACGGCCTCAACGACCGCCTGACCCAGGGCGTCCTGTCCCACCGCAAGTACAAGATCTACATCAGCGCGCTGACCCAGTTGTGCATCGACGACCACAACCGCATCTTCACGTCCGACTCGCGCCTGATCCGGCGCATCGTGCGCGACCGCAACTTCCGCGGCTACGGCGCCGCCGAGACGATCAAGCGCTGGCCCTCGGTGCGCAAGGGCGAGCTCAAGAACATCTTCCCGTTCCAGGAGCGCGCCGACGTGATGTTCAACTCCGCGCTGGTCTACGAGCCCGGCGTGCTCAAGTCCGTCTGCGAGCGCGCCCTGCTCGAGGTCAACCCCGACGACGAGGCCTTCGTCGAGGCCTACCGCCTCCTGCGCTTTTTGCGCCTGGTGATGCCCATCTCCAAGCAGCACGTCCCCCCCAACTCGATCCTGCGCGAGTTCATCGGCCACTCGTCGTTCTGATCCGGAGGCTTGATCATGCAGGACGTCCGCTGGATGCAGAGATTTTCAAATTATCTCCAGGCTCTGGAGTCCCTCAAGCGGGCCGTGGCGCTCTCCGGGACGAGGCCCCTGACCGAGCTGGAGATGCAGGGGCTGATCCAGGGGTTCGAGTTCACCCACGAGCTCTCCTGGAACCTGCTCAAGGACTACCTCACCGAGCAGGGCGTGATGGAGTTGATCGGATCCAGAAACGCCACGCGGGCGGCCTTCAAGAACGGGATGCTGACCGACGGCGAGGTGTGGATGGAGATGATCCGGGCCCGCAACCTCACCACCCACACCTACAATCTGGAAGTCGCCAAGGCCATCGCCTCGGACATCCTCTCCCGCTTTTTCCCCGCCTTCCTGGAGCTGGAAGCGACCTTCCAGAAGCTTCGCGACAAGGAGGCTTCGGGCTCATGAACCACGGCCTGTCGCCCGACACCGTCGCGCGGATCGCCGGCGTCCTGATTCGCGCGCCCCACGTCCGGAAGGCCGTGCTCTACGGCTCCCGGGCCCGGGGCACCCACCGCCCCGGCTCGGACATCGACCTGACGCTCCTGGGCGATGACCTCACCGTCGCCGAGCTGGGCCGCATCGCCGACGACCTCGACGACCTGCTGCTCCCCTACGAGATTGATCTCTCCCTGCACGCCATGATCGACAACCCGGCCCTCCTCGACCACATCCGCCGCGTCGGCGTCACCCTCTACGAGCGTCCGTAGGAGGCTGGCCCCTGCGTCGGACCATCCATATGCGGAAGCTAGCCCCGGGCAGCGGAGCCTCGCGACGCTTCCCGGGGAAACAAGAGGAAAGACCCGGATGAACGCGAAGGGGAAAGACCCCGAGTCCCGGCTTTGCTCATTTCACTCCCTCAGGCTCCGGGAGCAGGTGGCCGGTCTCGTCGAGGATGCCCGCGGCGACCAGATCGCGCATGTGCAGGCGGATGTCCTCTCCGCTGGAGTTGAAAGAGATGTACACCAGCGTCCGGGGCAGCGGTTCCCCGGGGATCAAAAAGGGAATGCCATAGCGTCCGGACGAATCGGTCACCCGTCGCTGGATGCCGCGATCGCGATCCCACAGGATGATGTCCTCCACCGAGCTGGCCGGCATCACGCAATCCCCGTAGGGCGTGATCCGCGTTCCGGCGTCGCTCCACGCCCAGAGGTGGGGCAGCCGGGCGTGGATCTGATTCGGCTGGAACTGGTTGTACGACACGGTCGGGAAGGTCATCTCCTCCAACGTGTGGACGTTGATGCCGTGCGCGACGAGCCGTTGCGTATCCGGATCCAGCGAACTGTAGGTGAACCACCCGTCCAGATTCATCGGGGTGCTGGAGGACATGGTATCTGAAGGGAACTCCAGGTTCAACACCATACGGGGAACTGAACTGACGTCCCACACCTCGTATAGATAGGGGGGGCCATCCATGACCCAACCGTTGAGCTCCATCCATCCGTTGGATCTGCCAGAAATCAACGAAGCGTCGAATTCGTTGGGCCTGTCCGGAAAAAGTGCATAGCGGTCCTGACCTTGAACGACCATCTGGATCTCTCCGGTTTGTGCGTTGGCACGCCACGTCTCTCTGCGTGATGTGACGTTCTCCCCCACCATGACCGCATATTTGCAGGTGAGGACCATCCAATGGCTGCGGGGTTCGTAACTGATCAGATAGAGAATGCCGTTGCCCTGTTCACAGGCTTCCGTATGGAAGGGCGCCGTGGCGACCTCTTCCAACTCCTGGGTGTCCAAGGAAAGACGCATCAGTTTGTAGTAAGCTCGATAAACGGGAAATTCTAGACCGGTCTTGTAGTGATCCATCGCCACCCAAAAAGCGACCCTGGAGGGCTCGTGGACATAGAAGTAGTCCCACTGTGGCGTATAGTTGTAATGTGCCAAGAGTTCCGTGGATCCATTTTTTACATGGTACGCATAT
>PHBF01000347.1 GCA_002841905.1 Deltaproteobacteria bacterium HGW-Deltaproteobacteria-17 | reverse complement strand
CTCCCGAACTCCGCCCCCCGCGAACTTCCTATCCTTGCGGCGCCATGCCCGACCCCTCCCTCCTCGAATGCTTCCCGGCGCCCGCCGCCGAACCCTTCGTCATCGAGCATCTCGCCGAGGAGTTCACCAGCCTCTGCCCCAAGACCGGGCACCCCGACTTCGGGGTGGTGACGATCCGGTACTCGCCGAGGGAGGCGAATCGGGGCGGGGTGTGCGTCGAGCTCAAGAGCCTGAAGTTGTACTACCAGTCGTTCCGGAACGAGGGCTCGTTCTACGAGGCGGTGACGAACACGATCCGCGATGACCTGACGCGGGCGATGAACCCCCTGTGGCTGATCGTCGAGACGCGCTGGAAGGGCCGCGGCGGAATCCGCTCGCGGATCATCGCCACGAGCGGCGCCGTGCCGGCGGAATGGCTCGGGCGATGAAGGAGCTGCTGGCGGCCACCTCCAACCCCCACAAACTCCACGAACTGCGCGCCATCTTCGCGCCGCTGGGCGTCGGCGTCCTCGGGTTGGGGGATATTCCGGGCGGTCCTTTCGCCGAGCCGATCGAGGATGGGGGGAGTTTCGAGAGCAATGCTCGGATCAAGGCGGTGGCGTACGCGAGGATGACGGGGCGGGTGTGCGTGGCGGATGATTCGGGGCTCGAGGTCTTGGCGCTGGGCGGGGCGCCGGGGGTTGATTCGGCCTACTACGCCGGACGCGACGGAACCCGCGCGCAGCGCGACGCCCGCAACAACGCCAAACTCCTGGCGGCCCTGGCGGGAGTGCCCGAGGAACAGCGAACCGCCCGCTTCGTCTGCTCGATGTGCGCCGCCGACCCCGACGGGAGCGTGCTGGCGACGAGCCGCGGCGAGTTCACGGGCCGCATCGGCTTCGAGGCGCGAGGCGTCAACGGCTTCGGATACGACCCGCTCTTCGTGACGAGCGACGGCCGGACCAGCGCGGAACTCAGCGACGCCGAGAAGAACGCCCGGAGTCATCGCGGCGCCGCGGCGCGAGCGATGGCGCCGATACTCGCGCCGACGCCGGGAAAGCGCCCTGGAGCAGGTTCCGTTCTCCCATAGCGTCATGGGTCCAAGACGAACATATCCCATGCCCCTGGTCCGACCGTCGTCTCTCCCCGCGATCACCGGCGTTCTCTCCAAAGGCGGGGGATTCACTCCCCCGCCGCTCTCCCCCCTCTCGGCTCATCGGCACGCGGCGCGTGCCGACGATGCGTTCTACCACAGAGTGCGGACGCGGATCGTCTCGGGAATCTCCCCCAGCTCCTCCTTGAGCGCCTCACCCTGCGAGGAATCAACATCAATGATGACATACGAATGCTTCGGATCGCTCTGGAGATACTCGGCCGAGATGTTGTTCCCCCGATCCGCGATCACGCGGTGAATCTTGCTCAGGACGCCCGGAACATTGCGGTGGTAATGAAGAATCCGACGCCGGCCCGCGTGCAGCACGGGCAGATCGACCTGCGGAACATTCACGGCCGCGCTCGTCGAGCCGTTGTTCATGAACCGGATGAGCTTTGTCGAGACCTCCTCGGCGATGTTGTTCTGCGCCTCCTCCGTGCTCCCGGCGATGTGCGGCGTAAGGATCACACTGTCAAGCCCGAGAAGCGCGCAGGCGAAGGGATCATCATTGGACTCCGGCTCCTCCGGGAAGACATCGACGGCCGCGCCCGCGAGATGGCCCGAGCGGAGCGCGCCGGCCAGCGCGTCAAGATCGACGACATCGCCCCGGGCGTTGTTGATGAAATACGCGCCCTTTCTCATCCGCCCGAGCTGCGCGGCCCCGATCATCCGCCGCGTCGCGGCCGTCGAGGGAACATGCAGCGAAACCACATCGCAGCGCGCGAGAAGATCGTCGAGCGCATCGACGGCCTGCGCATTGCCCAGCGGAAGACAACGGGCGGTATCAAAGAAGAGCACGCGCATCCCCAGCGCCTCGGCGAGGATGCTCACCTGCGATCCGATCCGCCCGTAGCCCACGATGCCGAGCGTCCGACCCCGCACCTCGTGGGCGCCCGAGGCGGACTTGGACCACCGCCCCAGGTGCATCCGGGCGCAGCGGAGGAAGATGCCGCGATGGAGCGCGATGATCTCGGCGATGGTGAGTTCGGCGACGGAGCGGGTGTTGCTGAAGGGCGCGTTGAAGACCGCCACGCCGCGCGCCGCGGCCTCGGCCAGCGCGACCTGATTGGTCCCGATGCAGAAGCACCCCACGGCCCACAGCCGCGTGGCACGCTCGAAGAACCCCGCGTCGAGCCGCGTCTTCGAGCGGATGCCGATCAGATGGGCGTCGCCCGCGGCGTCGAGGAGCTCGCTCCCCGAGAGCGCCCGCGCGTGCGTCTCGACGGTGTAGCCCTCGGCTTCGAGCGCCCGGGCCGCGGCGCCGTGGATGTTCTCCAGAAGCACGACCTTGATCTTGTGAAGCGGATAGGAGGTGGTCATGGGGGATGCTCGCGAGGCTCGCAGGATACGGCGCCGGACCGA
The DNA here is from genome assembly GCA_002841905.1 of Deltaproteobacteria bacterium HGW-Deltaproteobacteria-17. Classification (GTDB taxonomy): domain Bacteria; phylum Myxococcota_A; class Polyangia; order HGW-17; family HGW-17; genus HGW-17. The sequence goes on along the minus strand of PHBF01000347.1, from coordinate 293 downwards.
TCGAACCGCGGCTCGCTCACAAAGGCGATCGCCGCGCCGCTGTCGGGATCGCGGATTTCAAGCTCGCAGGCGTGGAGCATCAGCCGCGGACCAGCCGCCGGACGCCCGGGCGAGTCGGGCCCGCGATAGCCGCTCCCGTACAGCGCATCGCCCACGATCGCGCGCCCCAGCCCACCCCTCTCCCTCTCCGTGGCGCAGTGCAGGCGGAGTTGATGGGTGCGGCCGGTGACGGGTTCGAGGCGGACGCGAGTGCGGTCGGTCTCGAAGCCCAGAATCCGCCAGCGGGTCCGGGC
>PHBF01000346.1 GCA_002841905.1 Deltaproteobacteria bacterium HGW-Deltaproteobacteria-17 | reverse complement strand
CTGCCGGAGGGCCTCGAGGCGCTCGAACGCCAGCACATGGGCCGGACGGGGCGGCGTCGGAGGCGGCGCGCGCCGCCATTTCTTCCGCAGCCACAGCCCCAGCGGCACCAGCAACGCCATGACCACGAGGCCGATGAGCACCCCCAGCAGCACGTTCTTGAGGGTCGTGTTCTCCTCATACAGGCTGTAGGGCTCCCAGAACGGTCCGCCGGCCTTGACGTTCTCCTCGCTGGCCGGCTCCTTGAGCTTGGGATCGGGCTCGTTGGCCAGGCGGGAGGAGATCAGGATCCGGGGCCCCTTCCCGGGCTCGTGACTGGATACGACACCCATGGAGCCGTCAGGCCGACGGTACGTGATCGGCACGGGCCGCACCTCGTACTCGTCTTCGATGGCGTGCAGCTCCTGCAGATCGGCATCGACCCGGACCTGATACTTCGCGATCAACTCATCGATGGCCCTGGTGTCCTGGTTGGCCAGGCGCGCCTCGGTCTGCCTGGTCTTCTGCTCGTTGAGATCCTGCTCGTGACGCTGCAGCCGCGTCCGCACGCGCTCCATGCGCCGGTCGAGCAAACGATCGGTGGTCCACGAGACCAGCCTGAGCCGGTATTTGCGCATCAGGTTGCCCGAGTCGAAGGTGACCGTCGCCACTTCCGTGGGCTCCCCTTCCAGGGTGAAGCGCGGCCCCGGATCGATCTTGGAAGGCAGGTTGATCTGCACGCCGGGCCGGGAGGTGACCGTGATCTCGACGTGGAACGGCTGGCCGATGTAGATCTCCCTGGGACCGTCGGCCAGATCGATGAGCACGACCGGCTCGTCGCCGGCGCGGGCGGGCGCGGCCGGAGGAGGCTCCGCGGTCCCCACCTGGGCCGGGTCGACGGACGGCAGCGTGGCCGGCGCGGACGGCGCGGCAGGCGGAGGCGGCGCGAGCTGGATCGGGGACGAAACCGGGGGCGTGCCGGCAGGATCCGGAAGCAGCGCGTTCTGGCCGCGGACCGGCCACGCCATGAGAAGGATGACAAGGAAGGCGGCGCGACTCATCCCCGCAGCCTCCTCTCCCGGCGACGGAAGAACTGCATCAGGCCGGGAATGTAGTCCGAACCCGTCGTCAGGGTGATCGCGTCGATCTTCAGGCGCCGGAACAGGGCGTCACGCACCTCGCGGCGGGCGCGGGCCCGCAGGGAGAAGGCGCGGACGGTGCGGGGGTTCAGATCCACCACCCGGCGCTCGCCGGTCTCCAGATCCTCGAGTTCGACGAGCCCGACCGGCTCGAGATCCTCCTCCCGGCGGTCCAGCACGGTCACCGGGATCAGGTCGTGACGCTTGCCCGCGACCTTGAGGTTGTGCTCGTATTCGGGCACCAGGAAGTCGCTGATGCAGAAGGCCACGGCCCGCCGCTTGGCGATGTGCCCGAGGAAGGTGAGCGCCGGATTGATGTCCGAGCGCGTGTGCTGCGGACGGTAGTTCAGGATCTCGGTGACCACGCGCAGCACATGCTTGCGGCCCTTCTTGGGCGGCACGAACTTCTCCACCTGGTCGGTGAAGATGATCAGGCCGACGCGATCATTGTTCTTGATCGCGGAGAAGGCCAGCAGGGCCGCGAGCTCGGCGACCAGATCACGCTTGGCCTGGTCCACCGTGCCGAACAGGCCCGAGGCGCTCATGTCCACGAGCAGCATCAGCGTCAGTTCGCGCTCCTCCACGAACAACTTGACGAACGTGTCGTTGGTGCGGGCCGAGACGTTCCAGTCGATCAGGCGGATGTCGTCGCCGGGCAGGTACTGCCGGACCTCGTCAAACGCCATGCCGCGGCCCTTGAAGACGCTCTGGTACTGCCCGGCCAGCATGTCGTTCACCAGCCGGCTGGTCTTGATCTCGATCTTGCGTACCTTGCGGATCAGTTCCCGGGGTATCATCGGTCCACGATCTCCGCGCGCATGGGGTTAGGGAATCTCGATATGGTCGAAGATCCGGGAGATGGCGTCCTCGGACGTGAACTCCTCGGCCTCGGCCTCGTAGGAGAGGACCAGCCGGTGACGCAGCACGTCGTGACCGATGGCCTTGATGTCCTCGGGCCGGACGAAGCCGCGGTGCCTCAGGAAGGCATGGGCCCGGGCGGCCTTGAGCAGCGCGATCGAGGCGCGCGGCGAGGCCCCGTACTCCAGGAAGTCGGTCAGTTCCGCCAGGCCGTACTTGGCCGGCTCGCGGGTGGCGAACACCACGTCGGTGATGTAGTCCTTGAGCTTGTCGTCGACGTAGATCTGCTCGATGACCTCCCGTGCCTGCAACAGGGCCTCAGGCGTCACGACCGCCTTGATCTGCGGGGCGCTGCCCGACGTCATGCGATCCATGATGACGCGCTCCTCCTCACGGGAGGGATAGCCCACCTTGAGCATGAGCATGAAACGGTCGAGCTGGGCCTCGGGCAGCGGGTAGGTCCCCTCCTGCTCGATCGGGTTCTGGGTGGCCATCACCAGGAACGGGGAGGGCAACGGATGCGTGACATCGCCGATGGTGACCTGGCGCTCCTGCATGGCCTCGAGCAGGGCGCTCTGGACCTTGGCCGGCGCGCGGTTGATCTCGTCGGCCAGGATGAGGTTGGCGAACACGGGGCCCTTCTTGGCGGTGAAGGCGCCGGTCTGCGGGGTGTAGATCACGGTGCCGATGATGTCCGCGGGCAGCAGGTCGGGCGTGAACTGGATGCGGTGGAACGCCAGCTCCAGGGCCGAGGACAGCGTGGAGATCGTCAACGTCTTGGCCAGGCCGGGGACGCCCTCGACGAGCACGTGGCCCCCGGTGAAC
>PHBF01000345.1 GCA_002841905.1 Deltaproteobacteria bacterium HGW-Deltaproteobacteria-17 | reverse complement strand
GTCGAGGTGGTTGGTGGGCTCGTCCATCAGCAGGACGTTGCCCGGCGTCACCAGCAGCTTGGCCAGCGCGACGCGCGCCTTCTCGCCGCCGGAGAGCACGCCCACGACCTTCTCGACGTCGTCGCCGCGGAAGAGGAACGCCCCCAGGATCGAGCGCACCCGCGTGTCGCCCAGATGCACGGCCCCGCGACGCACCTCCTCGAGCACGGTGGCGTCGAGCTGGAGCGCGTCGGCGTGGTGCTGGGCGTAATAGGCCAGCTGGACGTTGGAACCCCAGGTGACCTTGCCCTGATCCGGTGAAAGCTCCCCCGAGAGCAGGCGCAGCAGGGTGGTCTTGCCCGCGCCGTTGACGCCCACGATGCCGATGCGCTCGCCGCGCGTGACCGTGGCCTCGAGGTCCTTGTAAAGGTGCAGGTCGCCAAACGACTTGGCCAGCTCCTGCACCTGCAGCACGCGGTCTCCGGTGCGCTCGACGGCCGGGAACCGGAACTTGATGCGCTGCTCCTCGACCGGGATGTCGATGGCCTCCATCTTCTTGAGCATCTTGGCCTTCGACTTGGCCTGACGGGCCTTGGTCGCCTGGGCCTTGAACCGCTCGATGAAGCGCTCGGCCTCCTTGCGGGAGCGGTCGAGGTTTTTCTTGCGGTTCTCCAGGACGACCTCCTCCTCCTCGCGCATGCGGCGGGAATCGGAGTAGTTGCCCCGGTACTGTCGGAACCCCTCGGTCTCCAGGCTGAACACACGGCGCACATGACGGTCGAGGAAGTCGCGGTCATGGGAGATCATGATGTAGGCGCCGCGGAAGCCGAGCAGCCAGGTGTCCAGCCAGGCCAGCGACGGCAGGTCCAGGTGGTTGGTGGGCTCGTCGAGCAGCAGGACGTCGGGCTTGAGGAACAGCAGCGACCCCAGGAGGGCGCGCATCTTCCAGCCGCCGGAGAACTCCGCCAGCGGCCTCGTGAGGTCCTTCTGGCGGAAGCCCAGGCCGTCGAGGATCTGCTCGGCCTCGTGCACGGAGTACAGGGAGTCGAACAGGATCATGCGCTCGTGCAGCTCGGCCAGGGTCATGGCCAGCCCTTCGCGGCCGGCGTCATCGGTGGCGGCCTCCAGGGCCTGCTCGGTGGCGAGGATGTCGGCCTCGAGCTGGCGCCGGTCGCCGGCGGCGTGATGCACGAAGTCCAGCAGCGGCTGGGTGCTCTCCACGCGGATCTCCTGCGGCAGGTACCCCATGCGGGCCCCGGAGGCCAGCACGATGTCGCCTGTGTCGGCCTTCTGCTCGCCGGCCACGATGCGCATCAGCGTGGTCTTGCCCCGGCCGTTGGAGCCCACCAGGCCGATGCGGTCGTTGTTGTCGACCGCGAACGACACGTTCTCGAGGATGACGCGGGCGCCGAAGGAAAGGTTGATGTTGGAGCAGGAGAGTACGGCCATGGCGCCGGGTTTTTACTTCAATTCTCGGGGTTTGTCACCATGTATGGTGGTTCAGGGCCACACCAGCGGCGGATCGAGGTGCATGGCGGCGAGCTGGGCGGCGAGCCCGGGGCGGGGATCGGTCACCGGGAGCTGGACCACCAGCATCGGATAATGGGTGGGCACCTCGAGGTGGGCGATCCCGAACCGGCTGGCGCTGGCCAGGTAATACATGCGGTCCGTCCCCGTCCCCAGCGCGCACAGCACGGTCATCCCCCATCGGGCGAAGAGCTCCTGGCTGAACCGCTCCTTGAGGGGCACCGGGTCGAGGACCCTCACGACGGAGGCCCCGCCGCGGGTGCGGATCGCCTGGGCGAAGTCGGTCAGGCGCTTCTTCAGCCGGGCGCGCAGCTGGGCGACCTGATCGTCGATGCGGGTGAAATCGCTGGTGAGGGTCTCGAAGTGCTCGGTGCTGACGGTGAACGAGGGAAAGCGCATCAGGCTGACGTCCTGTGGGAGCACCTCCTGCACGAAGCCCGAGACCAGCTGGGCCACGTGCTCGGGATCGTGCACGACCGGCACGGCCAGCACGGTGACCTTGTGCGTCGGATGGAGACGGGCCGTCGTGATCAGGTTGCCCAGCATCTTCTGCGCTGCCGGCTCGAGGTCAAAGTTCTGCCCGCCGATGCGCATGCTCTTGCACTCCCACTGGAATTCGACCTCCAGGGTGCGGTTGGGTTCAAACACGTGCAGAATCCAGTCCGTCGGACACTCGACCGTCTGCCGGGGAGAGGCCCACTCGAGGAGCCTCAGCGTCTCCCTGGCCTGCTCGGGCCCCTGCACCAGCACGCCGGCCTCCTGCCGCTTGTTCGAGAGCAGGGGGAGGTCCGCCGGACGCAGCACCACGCGTGTCTCCCGCGCGCCGGACTTGGCGAACAGCGGCACCCGGGTGGCGCTCCAGCGGCCGGACAACTCCGACAGGAACTCCTTGCGCGGGATGACCCGGATCTTCTTGCCGATTTTCTTGGGATCCGCGTTGCAGGAGAGGATCAGCGCGGCCAGCAGCAGCCAGACCACGTTCAGGGAGCGTCGGGGGAGCGGTTTTCGCGCAGCGTGATGAAAAACTGTTGCAATAATTCCGAACATGATTCGGCACAAATTCCGGAGATGACCTCCACACGGTGGTTCAACCGCGGATCCTCGCACAACGCGAACAGGCTGCGAACGCCGCCCGCCTTGGGGTCCAGCGCCCCGAAGACGACGGTGCGGACGCGGGCATGGACCAGCGCCGCGGCGCACATCGGACAGGGCTCGAGGGTGACGTACACGTCCACTTCGGACAGCCGCCAGGACTCCAGCGCGGCGCCGGCCTCCCGCAGCAGCAGGACCTCGGCGTGGGCGCA
>PHBF01000344.1 GCA_002841905.1 Deltaproteobacteria bacterium HGW-Deltaproteobacteria-17 | reverse complement strand
GAGCTGGCTCTCGAACAACTGGCCGACGACAATCCCATGAAGTCCGACCTCGCCGAGGTTCGGGCCGCAGCCAACCGCTCGGCCGATCTCACACGTCAGTTGCTGGCCTTCGCGCGCAGGCAGAACATCAAGCCGAGCGTGCTCGATCTCAACGAGGTCACCCGACGATCCCACAGTTTTCTCTCGCGGCTGATCGGCGAGAACATCGAGCTGGTGTTCGAGCCGGGCAGGGGACTGTGGCTTGTGAACATGGACCCGTCGCAGGTGGAGCAGATCCTGACCAACCTGTGCGTCAACGCCCGGGATGCGATCTCCGGTGTTGGCCGGATCGTGCTCTCCACGGCCAACCTCACCATCGACACAGCCTTCAGGGAACTCCACCCGGAGGCCATCGAAGGGGATTTCGTCCGCATCCTGGTGACCGACAATGGCTGCGGGATGGACGACAGCACGCTGGCCAGGATCTTCGAGCCGTTCTATACCACCAAGGCCTTCGGACAGGGTACGGGGCTGGGGCTCGCCACGGTCTACGGCATCGTCCAGCAGAACCATGGCTTCATCCTCGTGGAGAGCGAGCCCGGACATGGGACGAAGTTCCACATCCATCTGCCGCGCACCGCGGTCGCCGCCGAGAAGCCGGCCGTCGTCGGACAGGCGTCCAACACCGGCGGCGTGCAGGGGACCATCCTCCTCGTGGAGGACGAACCCTCGGTGCTGCACCTCACCCAGCGCATCCTCAGCCAGGAAGGCTATGTCGTCATCAAGGCGATGACCCCGCAGGAGGCGATCCGCAAGGCACGGGAGCACGGCGGCGGGATCCAGTTGCTGATCACCGACGTGGTCATGCCCGAGATGAACGGGCAGCTGCTGGCCAGGAGCCTGCATCAACTGTTTCCGGCCCTCCGTTGTCTCTACATGTCGGGGTACACGGCCGACATCGTCGCAGGTCAGGGAGGGCTCGAGGACGGCGTGCCCTTCCTCCAGAAGCCCTTCTCCTCAAGAATCCTGCTCGACAAGGTCCGCGAGGTCCTCTCCGCGTCTGATTGACATCGGCGGTTCCTCCTCGGTGATGGGACGCAGCACGTCGCCTCCTCGCCGGCAGACGACCCATCGCGTTCAGTCGCCCCGTGGACTTTTCCACACGTCGGGTTTTCGTTCCGGTCGGGTCTACTCGGAAAGGGCGCCCTGCAGGCATGAAAAGCGGTTCCAGGCCTCCGAGACCGCGGGCATGTCGCGGGAACCCTCGAACTCGACCACGATCGAGGCGGCGGCCGCGCCGAGACGGGCGGCGGTGAGCGGATCACCACCTGCGGCCAGGGCGCAGGCGGTCGCGGCGGCGAAGGTGTCACCGGCGCCGGTGGGATCGACGGCCGAGGTGGGGAACACGCCGGCATGCAGGGTGCCTTCAGGCGCGTGGATGGTGCAGCCGAGCTCGCCCCGGGTCACAAAGACCAGGCGGGCGCGGCCGCGCAGGAAGTCGAGCAGCCCCGGGCCGCCGAAGCAGGCGATGTCCTCCTCGGAAAGGAAGAACGCGTCGGCGCCGTGGAAGAAGGGGAGGGAATCAAGGGCAGGACCGGCCACGACCCGTTGCCGCGAGGGATCGGCCTGCTTCATGAAGCCCTGCAGGCACACGGCGCGAACGCGGGCCTTGACCGCGGAGAACCAGGGATCGGCCGCGTCGAGCTCGCCGAACACGGGGGCCAGCAGCAGCACGTCGGCGTGATCCCAGGAAGGAGGCAGCGCGGCCAGCGGAATCGACGGTGAAACGGCCTCGATCCTCTGGACGCGGGCCTGTCCCTCGGGGTAGGTGTTGGTGAAGACCGTCGTGGCGCCCCCGCGGAGGGCGTGCACCTCGAGCCCGGAGAGCTCCCGGTCGAGCAGGAAGTCGTCTCCCACGCTCGTCAGGAGCCTCACCCTGGCGCCGAGCGCCCGGGCGCAGCGCGCGCCGAAGTAGGCACAGCCGCCGGCCACGAGGTCTTCCCCGTAGCGGTCATGGGTCACCTGACCCACGCACAGCACGGACAGTCCGGCGACACGCGCGGCCAATCCGGTGGACCCGGCGCCGGATCCCGCCGCTCCGGTGTCCGATTCGCCGGGGCTCACGCGAAGAACTCCCCGCAGGAGATGTTGTAGGACTCCCCGGTGATGGCGGCGGCGCCCGGAGAGAGCAGGAAGGCGGCCAGCGCGGCGATCTCTTCGGGCTGCACGAAGCGGTGCAGCGCGATGGCCTCGCAGGCCTTCCCGTATTCGAGCTCCGGGGTGGTGCCGAAGGTGGCGGCGTTCCTGGCCAGGTCGCCGCGGGCCATGGGGGTGTCGACCCAGCCCGGACAGATGGCGTTGACGGTGATCGCCCGCGGCGCCAGCTCACGGGAGAAGCACTTCGTGAGTCCGAGCACCGCGTGCTTGGAGGCCACGTAGGCCCCATAGCCGGGGCGGCCGAGCTTGCCCAGCCCGCTGGAGATGATCACGGCGCGTCCGCCGTCGGCGAGGCGACCGTGAAGGGTGCGGAACAACTGCCACACCGCGTCGACGTTGACGCGCATGGTCGTCCGCCAGACCTCGTCGGCGAAGTCGTCGTCCAGGGTCGCCTGCCGGCAGATCCCGGCGTTTGCGATCAGCGCATGGACCACCGGGATGTGCCCGAACGCCGCGGCATAGGCTTCCAGGTCGGCCACGTCGAGCACCAGCGGGACGACGGCTCCCTCGGGACAAAGGGCGGCCGTGGCACGGAGCGGCCCGAGGTTCCGGCCCACGGCGTGGACGAGCCAGCCATCGGCGCACAGGCGCTGGGTGATGGCGCGCCCGATGCCGC
>PHBF01000343.1 GCA_002841905.1 Deltaproteobacteria bacterium HGW-Deltaproteobacteria-17 | reverse complement strand
GGTCTGGGTGCCCGCCACGCAGGCGCCCACGCCCAGCGTCCCGCCGGGCCCGGTGTAGCAGGTGCGCGTCAGGCTCTCGTCGATGGAGCCGTCGCAGTCGTCGTCCAGGCCGTTGCACTCCTCGGCGCGCGGCAGCACGTCGTTGGTGCAGGAGCCCCAGGCGCCCGCGGCACAGGCCGAGTTGCCGGCGCGGCAGACACCCACGCAGTTGAACACGCCGCTGCCGGGGGCCGTCTCGGTGCAGCCCGTGCCGCCGGAGTAGCACGCCTTCAGCAGGCCGTCGTCCACCACGCCGTCGCAGTCGTCATCCAGGCTGTTGCACGTCTCCGTGCCCGCGCCCTGCATGGGATTGCAGGTCTGTGCGGTGCCGCCGCTGCAGTTCGCGACGGTGTGTTCGCACACCCCGAGACCGCAGGTGGTGCTGCCCAGGCCGTCGTCGGGCGTCCCGTTGCAGTCGTTGTCCAGGCCGTCGCACACCTCCCCCTGGGGGGTGACCGGTCCGGAGCAGGAGCCCCAGGCGCCGGCCGTGCAGAGCCGGGATCCGGGCAGACACAGGCCGGTGCAGGTGTAGTTTCCGCTCCCGGCCGGGACCTCGGTGCAGCCCGCCGTGGCCGACGGATAGCAGCTGCCGTAGAACTGGTCCACGAGTCCATCGCAGTTGTCGTCGATGTTGTTGCAGAGCTCTGGCTGAGCGCCGGCGAGGGGATCGCACGTCTGCGTCACGCCTGCGATGCAGCGCTCCACCGAGTGGTTGCAGATTCCCACGCCGCAGGTGATCGTCCCCATGTTGTCGACCGTGCCGTCACAGTTGTCGTCGGCGTTGTTGCACGTCTCGGAGACCGGACGAACCTCGCCCGCGCAGGTGTTCCATGCCCCCGCCGAGCAGGTCTGGGACCCTGCGATGCAGATGCCCACGCCCAGCGTGCCGGTGGGGCCGGTGTAGCAGGTGCGCGTCAGGCTCTCGTCGATGCTGTTGTCGCAGTCGTCGTCGAGGTTGTTGCACTCCTCGGCGCGCGGCAGCACGTCGTTGGTGCAGGTACCCCAGGCGCCTGCCCCGCAGAAGGAGCTGCCCGGGGCGCAGACGCCGACGCAGACGAAGTTCCCCGATCCGGGCGGCGTCTCGGTGCAGCCGGAGCCGCCGGAATAGCAGCTGCGCACGAGGCCGTCGTCGATCAGGCCGTTGCAGTCGTCGTCGGTGTTGTTGCAGACCTCGGCCAGGGCCCCCTGCATGGGATCGCAGTTCTGGGGAAGGCCCCCGGAGCAGTTGGCCACGGTGTGCTCGCACACGCCGAGGCCGCAGGTGGTGTCTCCCAGGCCTTCGTCGACGTTGCTCTCGCAGTTGTTGTCCTGGGCGTCACAGGTCTCGGCCTGCGGAACGATGGCGCCCTGACAGACGCCCCAGACGCCGGCCGCGCAGGTGTGGATGCCCGAGCGACACAGGCCGATGCAGGAGAAATTCCCCGGGGTGGTCTCGGTGCAGCCCGCGGTGGCGGTCGGATAGCAGGCCTTGGAGAGCCCCTCGTCGGTGGTGCCGTCGCAGTCGTCGTCGGTGTTGTTGCAGGTCTCGGCGAGCGGACCCTGGACAAAACCGCACGTCCCGGGCAGACCATCGTTCTGGCAGCACTGCACGGAGCCGCCGATGCACTTGGTCAGGCCGACCTGGCAGATGCCGACGTTCGAGCCGCAGGTGATGCCGACGGCCGGATCATCCACACCGTCGTCGGCTGTCGACAGGTCCAGGTCGTCGTCGATGCCGTTGCACATCTCAGGCCCGGGCGTGGGACAGGTCAGCCCGTCGTCGACCAGTCCGTTGCAGTTGTCGTCGATGCCGTTGCAGACCTCGGCCACGGGCGCGATGATCGGGGCGTTGCATTCGACGGAGGCCTGATCGAGGGTGCAGACATAGTTCCCAGTGGCATGACAAGCGCCCAGCAGGCCGTTGTCACAGGCGACGCCCACCGGGAAGTCCTCATCGATGGCGTCATCGCAGTCGTCGTCGATGCCGTTGCACCACTCGGGCTTGATGGAGGAAGCGATGATCGAGGCCATCGCCGAGACCAGCTCATCCTCGGAGTTGGCCGGAATGGCCTGGAACGTCCCACCGGCCGCTGCGATGGAATCCGCCTCGGAGGTGTCCTGAAGGGCAAAAGCGATGACATAGGTCTGCACTTCGTATTGGCACCGCCCCAGCCCCGTGTTGCAAAGTCCGGAATCACACTGTGTATCGTTGGTGCAGACTTCTGCATTGTTGACCACACTTCTCAGGGCAGTGGCGCTCGCAACCGGATCGCCGCAACCGTTGAAACCATCGGTCAAGACGATGACAGTATAAGGCCGGCAACCGCGGAGCGTGTCCGAGGCCAGGTCAACCCCTCTGATTTGGTCCCTGATGGTAAGCAGCGATCCACCGATTGGGGTGCCGCCGATGGCACGGATTTCCGGATTGGAACGGTCGGGCCACACGCTCTCGGAGTGATTGACCCACAAATTGATGGCCGGGGAAGCGTTGTCGCCAAGGGGAACAAGGATGTTGCCACCTGTTGCTGTAGAACTACAAGCATCGCCGTTATAATTGTAGCAAACGCGATCAACGATCGAAGGAATGTCGGCCGCCCATGAATACCGGCTGCAGGATCTGGATTCTTCGAACGGAGCCACATCAGCCTGGTAGCCGGTCATGTCCGTTGTCAGGCACGGACAAGTGATGCGATCTCCCTCGGTCTGGGCGAATCGGGCAAATCCCCAACGGACTTCACCGTAGGCTGCCGTGATACGGGCGATGGCATTTTTCGCCAGATAGATGCGGCTGATGCGTCCCGCAAG
>PHBF01000342.1 GCA_002841905.1 Deltaproteobacteria bacterium HGW-Deltaproteobacteria-17 | reverse complement strand
CGGTGTCCCGGACGTCGAGGCGGAGGGTGTCCCCGCGCCTGGCCAGACAAAGCGTCACCGTGCCGTGTCCGTCCATGGCCTGGGCCGCGTTGACCAGCAGGTTGACCAGGATGGACTTCCAGTCGCCGGGCACCGGGATCGACAGGGCTGCCGGGTCCGCCTCGACCGTGAAGGTGACGTCCCGGCACCACGCCTGGTGCCGGAGGAGGTCGACGGCCTCGGGCAGCCACACCGACGCCGGGGCCGGGGCCGGGTCGCCCTGCTCGCCGCGGGCCAGCAGCAGCAGGCGCCGGATCAGTTCGTCCATGCGCCGGATCTCGGTCTGCATCATGGCCAGGTGTTCGGCGGTGCGAGCGTCCAGTCCGGCGTCCTTGAGCAGGTCCAGATGGGCGAACAGGGCCGCCAGCGGGTTTCCGAGCTCGTGGGCCAGGCCGGCGGCCAGGTGACCGAGGGTGATCAGCTTCTCCTGGGAGATGAACTTCTCGCGGGTGTTCAGGATCTCGCGGTTCTGCGCCTCGATGATCGCCAGCTGGCCCGCGAGGCGCTCCTCCTTCTCCCGGAGGGCCGCGGCCATGACCACGACGGCCTCGAACGACGGCGTGCGGAGATCGGTGCGGGGCATCTCGCCCTGGGCCAGCTTGCGTGCGGCGTCGACCAGCAGGGCGTCCTCGCGCCGCCGGCGACGCTCGTCGAGGGCGAAGGCGACGGCCGCCAGGACGGGCAGCAGGCCGGAAAGCCACCACCAGTCCGGGACGCCGCCGGACGTGAACACACCCTTCTCGAGGGCCCACCGCGTGTGCTCGGAGCGGCCGCAGATCCAGGTGTCGGTCTCGGCCGTGGCCGCGTCGGGGGCGATCCGGTTCCAGCAGGGGTTGGCGGCGCCGGGATCCGCGTCGCCGAACACCAGGCGCCCTGCGGGGTCGTTCCAGATCAGGGTCAGGTTCCAGCGGGCGGTCTGCTCCATCAGGTCGCGGAACTGGGCGCGCCGGCCGGCCGGTCCGAGGATCCCGGTCGTGCGGACCAGCGCGTGGGCCGCGAGGCGCGGGCGCAGCCAGTCGTGGGGATGGTGGGTGACGCGGGTGCGGCTCAGGAGGGCCCACCCCAGCAGCGGGGTCAGGCACAGCGTCCAGAGAATGAAACGGGAGCTCTGCAGGTTCCTCAAGGGGGCGACCCTCTCCAAGGGGGCGACCGCTTCCAAGGGGGCGCCCCCCAGGGCGCTTTGGCCTGCGTTTGGACGGTCTTCGCGGCCAGCACCCCCGCAGGAGTCCCTGCCGGCCGTCCGAGGGAGGCCCAGTATTCGTCCATCACGGGCGACATGGGCGTGCACATGTCGGACTTGTTGGGGGCGACGCGCAGCGCCGCCAGACGGGAGGCGGTGACGTGGTTCCTGAGGATGACGGTGATCGGCCCGCCCGTGGCGGGGACGCCGCAGACGACCAGGCGCATGTTGGAGCCTGCCAGGCGGGCGCCTTTCCAGGCGGTGCGGTCGGGGCCCTCGACGGTCAGCGAGAGATCGCCGGCCGGGCCGTCGTAGTCCAGGCCGAAGTCCATGAGCGGCTCGGCCCCGGACACCCGGAGCACGATGCGCTTCTCCATGCGGGGAAACAGCAGGAACAGCTCCTCCCGCGGGGTGACGCCGTCGCTGTGGCGCTGCTCGGCGGTGCATCCGGCAAGGCCGGATACAGACATTGCGAGGGCGATCAGGCGGGCGCGTTTCATGCCGCGAATATAGGGAAAACGCGCGAGGAAGGCAAATACATGCCGATTTTTCTTGATTTTTCGTCCAACTCCTTGCGCGTTCGCACAATGTGTGCTAGGGTGTGCTTATGAAAGTCGTCTTCTGGATTCTCCCCCTGTTGATCGTCGGCCTCGGAAGCTCCCGGGCCTGGGGCGACATCTATCAATACCTGGATGAAAACGGCGTCGTGCACTTCACGAACAAGCCGCAGCCGGGCAAGAACTGGAAGCGCGTCGTGCGCGAGTACAGCAAGGGCGACCGCTCCACCGCCACGGACCCCGGCGACGAGCCCGCCGGGTCCGTCATCCCGCCGGCGCCCAGCCCCAAGTGCCCGACCTGCGACGTGGTGCCCGCCCGGGACGCCTCGCCCACCCGCTTCACGCGGTACGACCGTTTCATCACCGAGGCCTCGGGCCTCTACCAGATCCCGGTGCCGTTCATCAAGGCCATCATCAAGGCCGAGAGCGACTTCGACCCGCGCGTGGTCTCGTACAAGAGCGCCAAGGGTCTGATGCAGATCATCCCCGAGGTCGAGATCGACATGGGCGTGAAGAACGTGTTCGATCCCCGCGAGAACATCCTCGGCGGCACCCGCCTGCTGCGCTACAACGCCAACATCTTCCGCGGCGACATGGTGCTCACCATCGCCGCCTATCACGCGGGCCCCAACGCCGTGAAGAAGTACGGCGGCATCCCCCCGTATCCCAGCACCCGCGCCTACGTGCGGGCCGTTCTGAAATATTACAAGCAGTTCAAGGAAGCCGAGAGCGGCGGCAGCGTCCGGGCGCGCTGAGCCATTTTTTGTCCGCCCACGTGCTCATGAAGGATCTGGTGAAGGCCCACGCCGCCCACCACCCGCGGGCGAAGAAGGGAACCCGGATGAGCCATCGGGGAGGCATCGGACGCGTTTTCAAAGTGTGGGGAAGGGCCCCGCGCGTGCCGGGGGCGCTCAAGCCAGGTGCCGGCGACACCCCGGGGCGTGAAGATCGCGTTCCACAGATCCCGCTGGTATGGCTCCTTAAAGGTAGACACATTGGTTATGCTGCCTTCGCAGCGGTCTGAACGCAACCCAATTTTTCAAACGCCAGTGGGCTGATGCCCCC
>PHBF01000341.1 GCA_002841905.1 Deltaproteobacteria bacterium HGW-Deltaproteobacteria-17 | reverse complement strand
AGGACCCGATGAGCACGGTCGCCATCAAGGGAAACAGCCACGCCAGATGGGACCAGTTCTTGGAGGATTTCAGGTTCGGTTCAGCCATGATTCACCGCCCGTACATTAGAAGAAATATCCGCCAAACGCAAGGGCCAACCCGGCATGGACCGAGGGAAATGGAGCTGCACGGTCGCACGGATGCGCCGCCTGAGATGGGTTCGCAGCAGATCCCTCCACAGGAAGCGTCCCATCGGTCTTTCCGGTCATGCGCCCCCCCCCTTGGGGCCATCTGCCAAAGAAGGACAGGACGACGGCGATCCGGGCGCAGCCGTCCAGCATGGAGATAGTGCTTGATCTTGCCGCTGGTTCCGGTATATTGCGCGCCGTCGGTGTGTCGGTTTTTCGGCACGCCGGCCGGATCTCCTTGAGATGCATCCTTGGGTTCGACGCGGTCGGCCCTCGCGACGGGGTGTTTTCTGACGTGGAGATCCGCCGGGTCTTGGGTTTTTTTGTGTGGAACCATGCTGGTTGTCGCTGTAGCCCGTCTCGCCTTTTCGCTCACGGCCGTGTCCCTCAAGGACAAGCGCCGTGTCGCCCGTGCCCTCATCGACCGCACGCGGCGGCGGTTCCCTGTGGCCGTGGCAGAAATCGAAGAGAACGACAACCACGCAGCCCTGGTCCTGGGGTGCTCCGTCGTCAGCAATGACGCGCAGCACGCCATGTCCATGCTCGACCACGTGGTCTCCTTCATGGAAAACACCTACCTGGCGCCCATGATCCTCCGGGAGCGGGAGATACTCCATTTCGGCCCGCTCGCCGACGGATTCTGGGACGCCGAGGACCCGGATCCGGAGTCGTGGGAGGAAGTTGCGGCCTCCTGCGATCCTGTTTCCGAAGACTGAATCCGCAAGACCACGTCGCCAAGCGAGAACCTGGTTTCATGCGCATGCCCGTCCTGTTTTCCCACAAGAGCGGCCCCACCGGCGGATCCCGGGGTGCCTCCGGCGGATCCCGGGGTGCCTCCGGCGGATCCCGGGGTGCCTCCGGCGGTTCGCGTGAGCCCGGCCGGCGTCCGAAGATGGTCGCCGCCCAGGTGTTCGAGGTGCTGTCCCTGGCGGTCACCTCCATGCTCGAGGATCCCCGCCTGCTCGAGGTCTCCGTGACCCATGTGGAGATCACCCCCGACCTGTCCCAGGCCAAGGTGTACATCACCTCCGCCTCCAAGACCGTCGATCTGGGCGCGGCCGTGGTCGCGCTCCAGAAGGCCGCGGGCTTCCTGCGCCGCCAGCTGGCCGCGGAACTGACCCTGCGCCGGGTGCCCGAGTTGAAGTTCTTCCCCGACACGGTCCTGATGGAGGCCTGGAAGCTCGACGACGTGATCTCCGGGATCCAGACCACAGACGCCGATCCCAAGACCGGGGGTGGGAAGTGAACGTCCCCGCGAACCTCCTTCCCCATCTCTCCGGCCGCGTCCTGATCGCCACCCACGCGACGCCCGACGGCGACGCCGTGGGCAGCGCCCTGGGCCTGGCCGCCCTCGTCGACGCGCTGGGGGGCCGGTCCCAGGTCGTGTTCCCGAAGCTGCCGGGCGTGTTCGACTACCTGCGGCCCGGTCACGACATCGTGGAGCGGGTCGACGCCGCGTCCGCGTTCGACGCCGTGTTCATCGTCGACTGCGGCTCGGCCGCGCAGGTCGCCGACGGTGTGGCGTCCCTGCCGGCGGCGCCGGTGCTGGCCGTCATCGACCACCACCGCACCCGCGAGCCCTTCGGCCAGGTGGAGTGGGTCGACGCGACCGCCTCGGCCACGGGCGTGCTCATCGGAGAGCTGGCGATGGCCGCCGGCGTCACGTTGACCCCCGCGATCGCCCGCCCGCTGTGGTGCGCGATCCTGACCGACACCGGCTCCTTCCGTTACAGCTCCACCGACGGCCGCACGCTGCGCGTGGGCGCCCTGATGCTCGAAGCCGGCGCCGACCCGTGGGAGGCCGCCCAGTCGATCTACGAGAGCTTCGAGCCCGAGCGCCAGCGCCTGCTGGGGCTGTGCCTGGGCACCCTCGACGTGCGCTGCGACGGCCGCGTGGCCTCGATGCACATCACCCGGGAGATGGCCGACGCCGTGGGCGCCACCATGGATCAGAGCTCGGGCTTCATCAATTACGCCCGCTCCATCGCCGGCGTCGAGATCGCCTTCCTGGTGCGCCAGGACGAGGAGATCGCGGACCTGTGGCGCGTGGCCTTCCGGTCCCGCGGCACGCACCCGGTCGACGCCGTGGCCGCCCGCTTCGCACAGGGCGACGCCGCGGCGTTGCCGCTGCCGGATGCATCGCTCGACGCCATCGTGTGTGGCTTCGCGCTGCGCAACTTCACGGCGCTGCCGCCGGTCTTCGCCGAGCTCGTGCGCGTGCTGGCGCCGGGCGGTCGGATCGCGCTGCTCGATGTCGACCGGCCGCCGTCTCGGGTCGTCGCGGCCGGGCACTCGTTCTATTTCGATCGCGTGGTGCCGCGCATCGGCGGCTGGCTCTCGGATCGCGCCGCGTATGCGTATCTCCCCCGCTCGACGAGCTACCTGCCGCCGGAAGCGGAGCTGCTCGCGTGGCTGCGCGAACGGGTGTGGCCGCTGGAAGCCGCGCACACCGACGACACGTTGCGCGTGGCCACGCGGCTGGCCGCGGCGGAGTTGCTCGCCGGCGGCACGACGACCGTCCTGACGATGGAAACGGTGCACGGCACGGACGCCGTGTGCGAGGCGCTGGTGCCCACCGGCTTGCGCGCCATCGTCGGCAAGTGCCTGATGGATGCCGACGGCGATCAACCCGCGCGGTTGCGACAGTCCGCGCAGGCGGGCATCAACGAGACGCTGGCCCTGCAC
>PHBF01000016.1 GCA_002841905.1 Deltaproteobacteria bacterium HGW-Deltaproteobacteria-17 | reverse complement strand
CCGCGCTGACGGCCAGCCAGGTCGCGGCGCTGAGCGTGGCTCAGTTGGCGGCGATGGAGCGGGCCGGGGCAGGCGACCGCTCCAAGGCCGGGGGGAGGGCGCCGTGGGTATCAACTAATTACAGTAACCGAAGAAGGTGTTCTCGACGCCGGGGATCTCCGTGAAGGGGACGCAGTCGCAACCTTCGCGGACGTCGGGATAGCAGGGCTCCACGCACTGGCCTTCAAAGCAGAGGAAGCCGGGGCGGCAGTCATTGGCGATGGCGCAGTTCTCGCCCTCGTCGGCGAAGCCGCGGTCGCCGAAGCAGCGGGGAATGTAGCCGTCGGCGACGTCGATGTAGCAGAACTCGTTGCCGCCGCACCCGCTGTCGCCCTGGTTGAACGGATTGCATTCGCCGCAGCCGGTGAAGCCGAAGCAGTCCGGATCGAGGCACGACGTCAGGCCGTCGTCATCGTTGTCGGTGGTGTCCGAGCAGATCTCGACGGGGACGCAGAGCTGGCTGAAGATGCAGTCCTGGTCGTCGCAGTCGACGAAGGAGTCGCCGTCGTCGTCGATGCCGTTGTCGCAGATCTCGAGATATTCGCAAACGGACGTGCACTCGAGGTCGTTGCAGTCGGTGTAGCCGTCCTGATCGTCGTCGATGCCGTTGTCGCAGATCTCCGGGATCAGGGCCAGGCAGACCGGCGCGTCGGCGCAGTCGGGATCGTCGCAGTCGAGGAGGCCGTCCCAGTCGTCGTCGATGCCGTTGTCGCAGCGCTCGTTGCGGGGCTCGGCACAGAGCTGGCTGAAGATGCAGTCCTGGTCGTCGCAGTCGACGAAGGAGTCGCCGTCGTCATCGATGTTGTTGTCGCAGATCTCGAGGTATTCGCAGCCGGCTGTGCAGTCCATGTCGTTGCAGTCGGCAAAGCCGTCGAGGTCGTCGTCCTCGCCGTTGTCACAGATCTCCAGGGGCACCGACCGGCAGGCCTCGTCGAGGAGACAGTCCTGGTCCAGGCAGTCGATGAAGCCGTCCGCGTCGTCATCCAGTTGGTTGTTGCAAATCTCTGAAACTTTTCCACCTCCGGAGTTGTCGCTACAGTGGGTCAGCAGGGCCAGGGAAAGCAGGGCGAAAAGAAATAGGTTAAGCTTTTTCATGATTTTCCTCCTTGTGTGGACAATAAGTTAAAATCCAGAGAAACCTTCTCCGGCCTTCCTCCCCTGATTGCCCGCCGGGCGGCGTTCCTTACCCCGGAGGGATCATTTTTCGGTCTGCAAAAGTCGCAACTGTTCCCTGGCCTCCCGGGCGTGCCAGGCGTTGGGGTAGGAGCGCAGAAGCTCGCGGAGCCGGGCTTCGGCCTGGGTGTGCTGCCCGCCCTTGAGGTGCGCCTGGGCCAGCCAGAACAGGACGTCGGCGCGCTTGGCGCCCAGGCCGTGCTCCTGGAGCAGCTCGGAGAACAGGGTGACGGACTTGCGCCAGTTCCCGGACTGGAGCGTGCGGTAGGCCTCGGAGAACCGGATCAGCAGCGGGCTCTCGGCGGGGGGATCCGGGGTCCTGGCTGCCGGCGGGGACACGGGCGGAGGCGTCATGGAATCCGTCACCGGGCCCATGGCGTCCTGCACAGGGCGCATGGAATCCGCCACCGGCTGCATGGAATCCGCCACCGGCTGCATGGAATCCGCCACCGGCTGCATGGAATCCGCCGGGTTCGTCGCGGTCGGCGGCGCCGGATCCGCTGGAGTGTCGCCGGTCCCGGACCCGTGGGTGGCGCCTGTGCCGGAGCCGGAGGCGATCGCCGGATCCGTCGGGGGCAGGGGAGGCGGCGGTCCTAGCGCCGGGCGTCGCCACTGCTGGCCCGCCAGCAGCAGCAGGCTCCCGGAGCCGGCGTGGACGGACACGACGCCCTCGGTGACCTCCACGGTCTGCAGTTGGCCTTCCCCGGCCGTCACGGAGAAGGCGGTGCCCCGCACCTCGACCCAGTCGGCGCCGGTCTTGACCATGAAGGCCTGCCCCGGGGCCAGCCGGCGGACCCGGATCCGGAGCGTGCCCTCCTCGAGCATCACGAGCTCCGTGCCGGACAGGGATTCCCGGCTCCACCGGGCCCCCGGTTCGGGCGTGATCACAGAGCCCGGGCCGGGGCCGAACCAGGCCAGGGAATCCGGGCCGCCGTGTCCGTCGTCGGCGGCGAGCCGGACCAGCAGGGCCCCACCGATCAGGATCCCGGCGAGGGAGGCCGCGGCGGCGGCGAAGACCCACGGGATCCGGGGGAGGCGAAGCCAGGAGCGGGTCGGCAGCTCGCGGGAGCTCCGCTTCCGGTTGGACTCCGCCTCCAGGGTGAAGCGGATCTCGGCCGAGCGCTTCTCGGTCAGCAGCGGATCCGGTCCGGCCGTCAGGTCCCGAAGCGCCAGCAGATCCTCATATTCACCGGAACAGCGTGGGCAGGCGCCCAGGTGCCTGCGCAGCGCATCCGACACGGGAGGTTGCCCGTCGCGAAGCCATTGATCAAAGAGTTCATGCTTCATGGCGCCTCCTCCTGAACCTGGCGACGCAGGGTCGCCCGCGCCTTGCAGACGCGCTTCCACACCGCCGATTCGCTGGTGCCCAGCGCCTGGGCGGCCTCGCGGGCGGACAGCCCCTCGAGGACGCACAGCACGAAGGCCGCGCGCTGCGTCTCCTCCAGCGCCTGCAGGGCGGTGTTGGCGCGGGCGATGCGACCCTCCTCGTCGAGGACGTCCTCCGGGAGCGTGGTCGTCGGGACCGGTTCCTGGCTCAGGGCGCCGGCCAGCCGCACCTTGCGGGCGAACGAGCGGCGATGGTGCCGCACGATGTTGGTCGCGATGGCGAACAGCCAGGTGGTCACGCTGCCGCGGCCGTCGTAGATGGTGTTCCCCCGCACCACCTCGAGGAACGTGGCCTGCACCAGATCCTCGACCTGGTCGCGGCCGTTGAGCCGGTAGATGAAGCGTGCGACCCGCTGGTGGAACCGGTCGTAAAGTATGGTGATCGCTGAACGGTCCCCGGTCCCGCAGGCCGCGGCGATGCCCTCGTCGGTGAGGGCGTCCTCGACGTCCTTGCGGGGCCGCTGGAGGGGAATGATCTTCTCCTGCATCTACCACCCGCCCCAGCGCCAGGCGAGGCCCAGCCGGATCAGGAAGGTCAGGTTGTCCATGGGCACCAGCCCCTGCTCGTGGAAGTTCGCCTTGAGGTTCCGGGCTTCCAGGTTTTCATTGTTGGTGTTGTTGCCGTCTGGGCCTGCGTCCCTCAGGGTGAGATTGTAAATGGAATATTGAACCGACAGGTCCAGCAGGAGGACAAGGCGCCGCGAGAGCGCGAGCTGGGCCCGCAGGAACACCGATCCCAGCAGGTCCAGGCGGCTCGTCTCGAGGGGGGCGTCCTCCTCCTCGGCAGGCGCCTGGGTCATGTCCGTGGAGGCGAGGCCCAGCCCCAGCCCGGGCAGCACCTGCAGGCGTCGCAGGTCCAGGCGTGTTCCGGCGAGCAGGGACAGGGCCAGCCGATCCCGCCGGACGCCGTTCTGCTCCGGCAGGATCGCTCCGCCGGCGGAGATCCCGCCCCACAGCCGCGGGCCGAGCCGGAGATCCGCCTCCGCGTCGAGGGCGCCCCCTGAATAATGGGGGGAGAACGCCCCGCCGGCGAAGAGCGCGGCGAGCAGCGGCAGGCCTGACGCGACAACGGGTATTGCAACAGGTACCGGTTTCGGCGTCGGTACGACCGTTTTAATTTCTTCCTTCGGCTTGATAACAATACTGACCGGCGGCGCCAGTTGACTCTCGATCCAGGTCGATGCAACGACCAGATCCGGCCCCTGGTGGGACGACTTGTCGGGGCCGCGCTGAAGGGAAAAATGCCATATGCCATTGGAAAAACGAACCTGGATCACGACGCCGTCGCATGACCCGCCGGGGACGGACGCGAGGAGGCCGTCCTGGAGCCTTTCCTTGATGACGGAGACCTCCTCGATATTACCCTTCCATTGAATGACCTCGAGACACCGTGTTTCCCCCTGCACATTGGTATTGAAAAGGAGAAATGAAAGAAATGTTACTAGGGAGAGGAGGTGCGAACCCATGGTTGTTCCGAATGGTCCCGGATGCGCAGGAGCATCCGGCTAGTCGACGTTTTCACCATCAAAGTTGTTGGTCTGATTGTTCTGGTCGTCGTTGTTGTTGTCGCCGTCGTCTTCATTTTCATCTTCGTCCTGGCATCCGACGGAGGCGGGGAGGTTGTGCTCGGCGGCGGCGGCCTGGGCGGGCAGCTCACCGTCTTCGTTGTCGCCGTCGTCATCCTGGCCGTTGGCGTCGGGGCCGCCGTCGCACTCGAGGCCGGTGGCGGGGTCGATGCCGTCTTCACAGTTGATGTCGTCGCCGTCCTGGTTGTTGACGTTCTCGCCTTCATTCTCGTCGTCATTTTCGCACATGGCGCCCTCGTCGTCCTCGTCGTCGACGCACACCGCGCCGGTGGCGGGATCGATGCCGTCCTCGCACTCGTAATCCCCCTCGTTTTCATTGTCGCCATTGATCTTCAGGACGCCGGCGCCCGAGGACTTGAACAGATACGAATTGGCGGTCGGATCGCCGATGAAGACGACCTTGCCCAGATGGAAAGGCGCCGTGCGGCCCAGCAGGTCGAAGCGGGTGTCGATGGCCCCGGTCGAGCGGGGAAACACCAAACCCACGGTGGACCCTGGAGACTTGAACTGGATGGAGTAGCCCTTCCCGGGCGATACGTACAGGGTGAAGCGGCCGTCGGTGGCGATGGGCGTGGAACTCACGACCTTGCCTGCGCGCAGGACTTCCACGGTGGTGGGGGCGTCGACGAAGGAATACACGTCGATCTGACCCTCGATGGTCTGGACCGGCCGCTCATACATGGCGCCCGAGCAGGCCATCAAACCGAACGCGAAAAGCAACGAAGAGAAAAGGAAGAATTTGCTGTTCATGATGGGGCTCCTTCAGAGAAATGGCAAATTCGTCAATTATCGAATTGACGGTACTCCGGCCGCCAGGACCATGCCGTGCGGGTGATTGCCCGGCTTGTCCCATACCTTACCGCCCCGCCGACCGAATGAGAACGGTTTTTCGTTCGTGAAGAAACAAACTAGTGAAAAGGCATATTCCGCACTTGTGGAGTAGGAAATTGATACCATACTGAAAAAGTGGGGAATTCGGCGGCGAGCCTGGAAAGGTTTTCAGGCTGCCGGGCAAGAACCCCGCGGCCGGACGTGGATGCCGGCCCTTGAACCCTTGGCCCGTCACTCGGAAAGAAGGAGAGAAATCATGAAAATTTCAGCCTATTCCAGATTATTGCCATCCCTGTTCCTGTTGTCCCTGCTGTTCCCGGTCACTGCGACCGCCGCCGGTCCCAAGGAGGTCACCCCGGCATCGAGCGAAGCCCGTCCATTCACCAAAATCTTCAGCAACTTCTCGGTCCAGTTGGGCCTCGATGCGGCCGGCCCCGTGTATTTCAAGGACACCGCCGACGGCCGGCTCGAGGAGCTCAGCGTCTTCCAGTATGGCGGTCACCTGAACCTGATGTTCGGCAACACGTTCTCCGACCGCCATCGCCTGGGCCTGGGATTCTTCTTCGCGCCCACGGCCGTCTCCGAGAACCGGAACCTGTCCTACATGGCCCCGTACCTGGTGTACGAGACCGGCAGCGACTGGATCCTCCAACTCGAGGCGGGGTACAACCTGACCTCCGCGTCGAAGGATCTCGAGAAGCAGTATGAGGGCGCCTACCTGGGCACCGGGATCTCGTACGTCTTTCTGAAGCCCTCGCCCGAGTCGCCCATCTACCTTTCCCTGGGCCTCAAGGGCCGGGCCATCGTGAACCTGGACCAGCCCGAGTACTCGTCGATGTTCGTGGGCCTGCAACTGGAACTGACCTATCAAACGGTGAAACCCTAAAGGAGTCGTGTCATGTATAAAATATTAAGCTTTCTCAGTGTCCTCTTCTTTTTCACCGCCTGCACGGTCCCGGACGCGGATCTGGCCGAGAAGAGCGCCGTCACCGACGCCCGGTTCAGCGCCTCCACGGACCAGCTGGCTCAACTGAAAACCCGGATCTCCGGGTCGATCACCCTGGGGTACACCTCGCCCCAGGCCGTCACCCTGACCATCCTCGACGGGGAGGTCGCGGTGCTGCAGAAGACCTACGACGCCTCGGCCCTGGAGATCCCGGTCGACGAGGTGATCTCGCTCGACGGCGACGGGGAGCGCCAAATCCATCTCGTGGTCGACTACAACGCCCGGCAGGTCCGGCAGACCCTGATCGTGGACGTCTCCATGACACCTCCCGAGGCCGTGTTCGACGCCTGGACGACCGACTTCGATCCGACCACGGGCGTGTTGGCCACCGGCGGCCTGACCGTCACCGTGGACCCCGCGTACACCATCGAATCCGTCCGCTACGCCGTGGACAAGGGCGCCTGGTTCGACGCGTCCTCCATCGACGGGGTGCACTTCCCCATCGAGATCACCAACCCCGACATCGGCGAGGTCCTCGTGGACGCCGAGGTGGTTGCGCGCATCAACGGCGAGTTGATCACCTCGCGGTTTTCGGATTCCTTCGCCGTGGATCCGGTGTTCGACTGCAACAACCCGGCCCAGGCCATGATCCCGGAGAACGATCTGGTCTCCAACATGACCGAGGAGCACCGCGTCATGAAGGGCTACTTCGGGGACCCGCTGGGCGGACACGTCCTGTCCTTCGTGGTGACCGCCAACGTCCAGGGCGACGGGATCTACCAGTCGGTGGGCGAAGTGCAGAGCTACGGCCCCACCGCCGTGGGCGTGAAGTACTACGTCAGCCCGCTGCGCTGTGAAAACCAGCCCTGCAACACCGCCTACCGCCTGGACTTCTTCCTCGACGGCATCCTGCAGTGCAGCCGTGACAACTTCGGCGTGATCTACCGCTACTGAGCCCCCCTGAAACGACACCTTGCAATCCGCCCAGGAATGATTTATACATTTATCCTCTGATATTCGCTGTAGTCATCCCTGCTTCCATAGTACATGTCCCGGGAATTCGGCCACCAGAGCTATGTTTGCCTCTTTTCCGCCGAGGGGACCGGCATCACAGGAAAAAAATCATGAGACGAATGACCCTTCAGATAATCCTTGCGTGCCTGGCAGCCGTTGGGCTTTTCGCGGCCTGTGACGACTCCTCCGGGGGCGGCACCAACTGTCCGGAGACCTCGACGGTCTGTGACGGCGTCTGCGTGGACACCCTTCATGACCCGGCCAACTGCGGCGAATGTGGCGTTCCGTGTGATGAAGGTCTGGCGTGCATCGCCGGCGAGTGCACCCTCGGGTGCGGCGGCGGCACCGTCGAATGCAACGGCGCCTGCGTGGACACGGAGCTGGATCCGGCCAACTGCGGCGCCTGCGACGACCCCTGCGATGCCGGTCTGGTGTGCCAGGGCGGTATTTGCTCCCTGTCCTGCTCGGGCGGCACCGAGGATTGCGACGGCTCCTGCGTGGACACGCAGACCAACCGCACCTTCTGTGGCGCCTGTGACAACGTCTGCGACCCGGGGCAGGAATGCGTGGCCGGGGCCTGTGTCGGCGACGACACGCCGCCCCTGGTCACGGTCACGACGCCCGACGACGGCGTCACCATGGTCGCCGGTGACCTGCGCGTCATCGACATCACCTTCGACGAGGTCCTCCACCCCGCTTCCGTGCTGGGCACCTCGGTCACCGTCACCAACACGATCGGGATTGTTTCCGGCACCGTGTCCCTGCTCCCTGGCGGGACGACCATCCGCTTCTCGGCCAACGCCAACCTGGGCCATCTCATGGACGTGGAAGTGACCGTGTCCGGGACCCTCGCGGATCTGGCGTACAACCGTATGGGCGCAGATTACACGTTTTCCTTTGCCACCGCCCCGTCCATGATCACCCTCAACCCGCCAGTGTTCATGGGCACGGTCGACGCCACCCAGACGTTCGAAGTGTGGGCTCATGGCGACAGTGATCCCGTCATCGTCAGCAACCCCACCTGGACCATCACCCCGTCGGCGATCGCCAGCATCGACACGGCGGGACTGCTGACCCTGCTCGCCCCCGGCCAGGCGGTGCTTGAGGCCGAATACAACGGCATGACGGTTTCGGCCCAGATCCTCTGCGGAGCGGGCCTCGGCCAGTCGACCCTGCTCCAGGCCTCGTCCTTGATTTGGAATGGTACAATCCTGTACTGGGACTTCGATCCCGACGGCGCCATCGATGACGGCGGGGAAGATCAGTACGACACCATGTGGGAATTGTATATCGTCGATGATCAGGGCAACAGCATCGGTTTTCCGGATTGCACCATCGACGAGCTTGCCTTTGACGCCCCCTATGAATTCTATACGCCGATCCTGGCGGATCCCGACAGCACCTCGTCTGACACCCTGTTCGCGTGCAATATCATGGGACCCGGCGGCGAGGGCGTGGTCTGGCAGGAACTGACGCTGCCCGCATCCCCCGCGAGCCTCTCCCTGGACATGTACATCCGGTATAATCTCAATGACAGTCTGGGCCCGGAGGTCGGATACGAGATCATTCTCGAAGACCTCACGGGGGGGACCGGCGAGAACATCCTCTCCAGCGACAGTTTCACCGGGACCCTCTCTTCAGGGTGGACGAATGTGAACGCGGATCTCATGGCCTGGGCGGGACAGACCGTCCGCCTGAAAATCCATTATATCGGTGGCGGCGACGAGTCCCCCACCTTCAGGTTCGACGACGCGAGCATCCAGGACGACCAGGGCACCGAGTATCTGGTCAATGGCGGCTGCGACACCGGGGACAGCACCGGATGGACCTCGGTCCTCCTCATGATTCCGCGCGAGATCAACCTGGCGCCCCTGGCCGAGGTGAACGGAGTGCAGGTGACCCGCTCGATCTACACGCCGTATGACCCCGGTTCCTGGGTCCGGTACCTCGATTCCTTCACCAACCACGGCGCCACGGACGTGACCTTCGAAGCCGCGTTCTATGGTAACCTGGGCAGCGATGGCAACGGATACATCTACACCCACGCCGGTGGACGCGCCTGGCTCGAATACGACGAAGACGGGAGCGATCCCCCGCTGGGCGTCATCCCGGGGACGGCCGATTATCTCGATATTCCCGATTACAACGATAATTGGGAGGTCCGATACTCCCTCACCCTGGCCCCCGGAGAGACCAAGAGCATCCTGGTGTTCCATATGTACGGGACCAGCACGGAGCTGGCGGCGGATCCCTTCCTGATGACCCTCTCCGAGGAGATCATCCAGTCCGTGGATGCTGATGGGCCGGATTCAAACTACCTCGCCGGATTGAGCCTGTCGGAATACAACACCATCTCCAACTGGCCCTGATCCCACCCTCGGAAGCATCTTTCACCGCCCACATGCACACTTGAAAAGTTGATTTCGGGTCGCCTTTGCGCCTCGCGGATGCTACTGTAGTCATCAGTTCCTAATCGGCCGTCCGGTTCTGTCCCGGCCTTAGGTGCGACGGGAGAGGAGGAAGTGATGTACAGAGCGTATCTATTTTTGCCTTGGCTCCTGGCGGGCACGCTGGCCTGCACCTTCGACACGGCCGGGCTCGGTGAGACGGGCACCAATAATTCAAGCAATATTAACAATATTGTTCTAAACAATGTCAACAACCTCAACAACGTCACCTGCGGCAACGGGGCCCTGGACACCGGTGAGGACTGCGACGGGGTGGAGCTGGACGGCGCCACCTGCGTGAGCCTGGGGCTCGAGGGGACCGGGCTCGCCTGCGACGCCGCCTGCCAGTACGACACGTCGGCCTGCGACCCGCCCCTGACCTGCGGCAACGGCGCCCTGGACGAGGGGGAGGCCTGCGACGGCGAGGACCTCGACGGTCAGACCTGCGGCACCCTGGGGTATCACGGCACCGGGCTGCTCTGTGCCGCGGACTGCACCTTCGACCTGAGCGCCTGCATCACCAACGGGCGCTGCGGCGATGACGTCCTCAACGGCCCCGAGGAGTGCGACGGCGCCGACCTCGGCGACGCGACCTGCGACTCCCTGGGGTTGGGGCTTGGCGACCTGGCCTGCGGTGTGGACTGCCTGCTCGACGTTTCGGCCTGTCATCAGCCGGAGATCTGTGATGATGGCATCGACAACGACGGCGACAACGACGTCGACTGCCTCGACGCCGACTGCGCGGCGGACCTGATGTGCGGCAACGCCCTGTGCACGGAGTTCGACACGGGCACAGAGCACCTCCTGCTGGGCACGCTGTCCGAACTGACCGGCAACAACCCCGTCCGGTCGTTCTCGGTGAGCTATTGGGTCAAGTTCAACGGAACCCAGCCCGACTGGGCCACGCCCATGGGCGCCAGCTCCAACAGTTCCTGGGGGGACGGCTTTGGCTTCTACCACAGTTCGGCCGACCTGATCCGCTTCTGGATCAACTCCTACGGCACCACGCGGGCCACCACCACCACGGTCATCACCAACAACGTCTGGTACCATGTGGTGGGCACGTTCGACGCCGACGCGACCTCCGGGAACATCAAGATTTATCTAAACGGCGTCCTCGAAGGGCAGGGGGATCTGAAGGCCGCCGTGACGGCCCCCAACGCGCCGGTATCCATCGGTGCGTTGTTCGACGACGACATGGTGGGCTTCATCGACGAGGTGGGCTTCTGGTCCCTGGCCCTCACGGATCGCAACGTGAACGCCATCTACAACGGCGGCAGCCCCGTGAGCCTGCTCACGGACTACGGCAACTACGACCAGTCGGGCACCCTCACGGCCTATTATCGCATGGGCGACGGCGACACCCTGCCCACCATCGCGGATCACGCCGGGGCCCACCCGGGAACCCTCATCGACGGCGAGGGCGACGAGCTGGTCAACGACACCCCTTGAGTGTTGTCTGCACGCGCTCATGCACCTCGCCTTGACATGCATGTTCCCCTCGGGGATAGTCGCTCCTGGAGGAAACATTTGGAATGGACGTTCCCGTTCGGCCTGTGAATCAACGCATGAACCTGCGCAGCATGCTTCCTGGCGCGGCCCTCGCCCTCTGGATCCTGCTGTTCGCCCTGAGCTGGTTTTTCACGGCACGGGCCGATGATGACCTCCGCTGGCTCGCCCCGGCCTTCTTCCTGCCGCAGTTTGTCTTCGTCGCAGGGCTGGCCGGCTTCCCCGGACGTCGCCCCTGGCCCTGGCTGCCTTTCCTCACGGCCACGATCCTGTCCTCCGGGGTCACCGGCCTGAACATGCTGCTCCTGGTCGGGTCGGTCCTCGAATCCCTCCAGTCCATGGACGGGACCATGCCTGCCGGGATGATCGTGGCCCCGCTGGTGACCATGGCCGCGAGCTTTTTCTTTTTCCTGCCCCTTCGCCGGAGCTCCCGACGGAGGGCCGCAGTGGTCCTGCTCGCGTCGATCTGCGGTGGCGCCCTGCTCACCCTCCTGGTCGCCACCTCCGCCCTGCCCATGGCGGAGCGGCAGCCGGCTTTCCTGTCCGGCCTGTTCTGCCGAATCTCCATCGCCATGGCGTTGGTCGTGATCGTCTGGACCGTCCCCGGCTGGATCGCCGCCTTCACGCTGGTCCGGGCCGACCACGGCACCGGCTCCCCCGGGTGACGGAATCATCGGAAAAAAGTGGGGGGCGTCAGGGAAGGCGGAAGGACTTGGCCACGGTGATGGCCCACGCTTTTTCGGCGTCATAGCCCGGGATGGGGTTGCGGCGGCGCTCCGACACGGAGAAGCGCACGCCCTGTCCGGCGGCGGTCTTGCGGTAGATGGTGATTAAATAATATTTTTTGGAGTCCTCGTCGACGACCTGGAGCCACCCGCCATCGGGCAGCGCCTCGACCCGGGTCACGCTCTGTCCCTGGCCCAGCAGGCTCTCCTTCAGGGTCTCCTCCGAGGCAGGGTAGTCGGCGGGCTGCACGGTGAAGCCCGGACCGTCCCGGAACCCCAAACTCCAGGTGACATAGCCCGGGAAGGTTCCGTCGTTCTTTTTGATCTCCTTTTTCAGCAGGCGGTGCTCCGGGATCTCGATGATGAACGGGATGCCGTCGACGGTCTCCTTGATCACGCTGCGCGGGATGGCCTGCCAGTCGATGACCGTGTTGGGATCGTCGTCATCAGGGGCGGACGCAGCCGGGGCCTTCGTGTCCTTGTTCCGGCCGGGGTCTTTGTTTTCGCCCTTGGAGTTGCAGGCCACGGCCCCCAGGGAGAAGCAGGTCAGGAGAAGGAGGGCGATCTTCATGGATAAGCTCCGGTGGTCCCGCCTTCGCGGTCGCGCGGCCTGCACGATCCGGGGGGACGACCTGCGGACGCTACCAGATGCCCCTGTCCGGTTCAATCCGAATCGCTTGCAGGGGGTCTGGAGATCTGTGTTTCGTCGGTGATCCCCCCCGCTGGATGTGATCCGGGGCACGTTCAACCGGGGTTTGAACGCAAAAAATCCCAAAAAAGCGATGGCAAATGCGTCAAATTCGGCTATAAAAAAGTCAGGCGTGTGCGTTTCCTATTATTATTTACTTTTGGCGCACACGGCTCCGGTCCGCCGGTGATGGTTTGAATTAACGTCTTGATTAGCTTAGGAGGTCCGTCATGGTAACTCCCCAAAAAGAAATCTGGGAAGAGGAGATCGACGTCAACGAACTCGACGCCGAGCTCGAAGACTCCGCGGAGCTGGCCGTCGGCGAGGACGAGGAGCCCGAGGTCGTCGAACTGAGCCCGGTGGTCCCCGAGGCCGAGGTCGAGCGCGCCCTGCGCGACGACTCCGTGGCCTCGATGTACTACCGTGAGATGGGCCGCTACGCCACCCTCACCGCGGATCAGGAGATCCGCCTGGGCCATGAGATCCGTCAGGCCCGCGAGACCATCTGGAAGCACCTGCTGCTGCTGCCGGTGACCCGTCTGTACATCCTCGAGATCCTGCGCCGTGAGAAGCGCGACGCTCCGCTGGCGCTGCAGGCGCTGACCGAGGCCGGGCGGGTGCGCTCCCGCGCCAGGGCCCACGCCGAGCACCTCGAGAAGCTCGCGCGCAAGGCCGGCGAATACCTCACCAAACGTGACCCCGACGAGGTGTGGCTGCTCTCCGCGGTGCAGGTGCTGCAGCACGCGTGCGACGGTCTGTCACCGGGTTCCCGGTCCATGCCCCGCGCCTTCTCGGAGGCCCTCGAGGGCGTCACCGCCGGGCTCGACCACCTGCGGAAGATCAAGCGTTCGTTCGTCGAGGCCAACCTGCGGCTGGTCATCGCCGTGGCGCGCAAATACAGCAACGGGCCCATGGCGCTGATCGACCTGATCCAGGAGGGCAACATGGGCCTGATGAAGGCCGTGGACCGCTTCGACCCGGATCGCGGCTACCGCTTCTCCACCTACGCCGCCTGGTGGATCCGCCACGCCGTGTCCCGCGCCGCGGCCGACAAGAGCCGCACCGTCCGTCTCCCCGTCCATTTCATCGAGGCCTACCAGCAGCTCTTGAAGATCCGCAAGGACCTGCAGGTCCAGCTGGGCCGCCATCCCAACCTCGACGAGGTCGCCGAAGCCATGGGCGTGACCCGGCGCAAGGCCGATCGCATCCAGAGCTACCTGCAGGAGGGTTCCCTGAGCCTGGACCGCCCCGTGAACCACGAGGACGCTCGCTCGTTCCTTGACATGCTCGAGGACCCCTGCACCTCCGAGGGCATCCCGTCCCAGGTCATCCACGAGCAGGAGACCGAGCTCTCCGTCACCGCCCTCTACGACGCGCTGACCCCCATGGAACGGGAGATCATCGTGCTGCGTTTCGGCCTGGGCGACTCCGACGCCTACACCCTCAAGGAGATCGGCAAGCGCTTCCGGCTCTCCCGGGAGCGGATCCGGCAGATCCAGGAGCACGCTTTGTGCAAGCTCCGCCAATATTTTCTGATCAATGAGATGATGTAATCCACGCTGCTTGTTGACTTACCCCCATACATCGGTATTCTGGAGTGCGTCTTGAACGCGGATCTGTCGGCCGCGGACGTCGTGCCCTGAATGAATCACATCCAGCCCTTCATCGTTGGCGATTACCTGTTCGTGGAGCTTCTCAGTTCGACGCGTCCGTTTTTTGTGCACAGAGTCGTCGATCTCTCGGAGCGGGAGTTCTCGTTCTTCAAGTCCTTCAAGAACGTCCAGCCCGAGTATCTGTCCAACCCCGTCTTCTCCACCGATCTCGCCCACGAGGCCGCGACCCTGCGGGCCCTGCACAACCCGGCCGTCCCGCAGTTCTACGACTACGGTGTCGTCAACGGGCAGGCCTACCTGGTCTACCGTTATGTCTGGGGCAAGAGCGTGCTGCAGATCCTGCGCGAATTGAAGCGACACCAGAAGATGCTCTCCGACGCCTACGCGGTGCACATCGCCAGCGAGGTCGCGCGCATCCTGGCCAACGCGCACGCCAAGCGCACCAAGGTGTTCCCCGAGGGCGTGGTGCACTACAACCTCAGCCCCCGGAACATCCTCATCTCCTACTCCGGACAGGTGAACATCGTCTCCTTCGGGCACCGGGGGCCGAAGATCGCCCGCGAGAACCTCGAAGAGCTGGACTTCCGCAACCTGTCCTACCTGTCCCCCGAGCAGGTGTCCGGCACCGACCTGTCGTTCAAGTCCGACATCTTCACCCTGGGCAGCATCCTCTACGAGATGCTCGCCGGTACGCCGCCGTTTCTGGAGAAGGCGCCCGACAAGGTCATCCACCGCATCTCCAAGTGCTCCTACTCGGCGGCCTCGAGCATCAACCCCATCGTCCCGCGGGAGCTCGACCGTCTGCTGTCCCGATGCCTGACGGCCTACACCAACGACCGCTTCCCCTCGGCAGCCGAGCTGGCCCGCGAGCTCGACGACTACATGCTTCACCGCTATCCCGAGTTCAAGTCGGGCAAGATCACGCGGCTCATGAAGTCGCTGTTCAACGACGAGATCGTCTCCGACATCCGCTTCTTCAAGGATCTGGGCGAGAACATCATGCACCGCGACAAGATCCTGGTGCAGGGCATCGCCCGTCGCATGTTCGACGAGATCCAGGAAGGCCGCCGGCGCACCGGCGAAGACACGATGGGGCTCGACGCGGCCCAGTTGGGGCTCAAGGCCAACCGCCAGCGCACCCGCACGGCCGTGGCATCCCCGGCATCGCCTGCGTCCCCTGCCACGCCGGCCCGCAAGAGGAGGCCCGCCAGGCCGGACCCTTCCCAGCGCGAGCCGGTCACGATCTCGAAGACCTTCGAGGCCATCGGCCGCGAGGGCGTCAACCACACCCCGCGCCAGGATCCGTTCTTCGAGAACGAGGACAAGAGCCTCATCGGCCCGCCCCTCGACGCCGACAGCGTCCGGCCCCGGCCAGTCACCCGGGAGCACCCGGTCGCGGAGCTGGTTCGTCCGGCGGCCGATCTCACCCCCACCACGGCCGACGCGCCCTCCACCGAGGTCGACGCCCAGCCGCGCCGCATCCCCTCTGAGCCGCCGCGGCTGATCCCGTCGAGCGTGTCCGAGGTGATCGAGCCCACGGGGGAGGACAGCGGTCCCATGCCGGCGATCATGCGCAACACCGCCGTGGCCCCGCCGGAGTACCCCACGCGGGGGCAGACCGAGTTCGTCGACGCCCGCGACCAGCGCAACGCCCTGATCGGACTGGAGATCGGCGAATACGCCATCACCGGCATCCTCGGCTGGGGCGGCATGGGCACCGTCTACGAGGCCGTGTCGACCTCGATCGGCAAGGAAGTGGCCATCAAGGTGCTCGATCCCGCCTACTGTGACGATCCGCAGATGGCCCAGCGCTTCCTGGCCGAAGCCAAGGCGGTCAACTCGATCCGCAACCCCAACATCATCGACATCTACTCGTTCGGCATCTTCGACGAGAAGTACCATTACTTCGTCATGGAGAAGCTTAACGGCACCACGCTGGGGAACTACCTCCAACTGAACAAGACCGTGTCCTTCGCGGTCGGCCTGCAGATCCTGACCCAGGTGTTCTCCGCGGTCACCGCCGCCCACGGGAAGGGCATCATCCACCGGGATCTCAAGCCCGACAACATCTACCTCGAGCAGCGGCCGCTGGCGGAGTACTACGTGAAGATCCTGGACTTCGGGATCGCCAAGTTCAACATCGCCGGCAGCAAGTCCGCGGCGGTCAAGACCGGCACGCCCATGGGCACGCCGCAGTACATGAGCCCCGAGCAGTGCACGGGCGAGGGCGTGACCGAGGCCAGCGACATCTACACGCTGGGCGTGATCGTGTTCGAGATGTTCACCGGTCACCTGCCGTTCAAGAAGAACAGCTACCTCGAGATGCTCCTGGCCCACCTGCGCGAACCGCCGCGCCGGCCGTCGAGCCTGGTGCCGATGGATCCCGAGCTCGAGAACATCATCCTCTGGGCGCTGCAGAAGAACCCTGAGCAGCGTCCCCGTTCGGTGCGCGATCTGGCCGAACCCCTGCTGGCCTACCTCCGCAGCAAACTGTAGAGAAGACGAAAAAAGGCTGGAATCGCTGGGTGATGGTGCTAGCCTGGATCATCGCACGAGGAGAGGAGTGCCCGCCGATGAAGAACCGCCGGTCCCGACTGATCATGCCCCTGCTCCTGGCCCTGACCTTTTCCGCCTGCACCGGGGATCCCGGACGGGAGAACACGACCGGTGACGCCGGCGACGTCGACAACATCGACGACGCAGGTGACGCCGGCAACGTCAACAACCAGATTGATCCCACCGAGGCGCTCTATCCCCGCGACCGGGTGCTCGAGGTGACGCTGGTGATGTCCCCGGCCGACTGGGCGGCCCTGCGTGCCCAGCCGCGGCCGACGGATGCGGCGAAGACCACCTGCAGCCGTCAGCCCACAGAGCCCGGATACACGTACTTCCCGGCGACGATCACCATCGACGGACTGACCGTGGCCAACGTCGGGGTGCGGAAGAAGGGCAACCTGGGATCGGCCTCTTCGGCGCGCCCCGGGCTGCGGGTCAAGCCCCACGAGTACGTGCCGGGCCAGCGCATCGCCGGTCTTTCAGCGCTGACGCTCAACAACAACCATCAGGACGACACCCTCGTCAGCCAGTGCCTCGGCTATGAACTGTTCCGGTCCGCCGGCCTCCCCGCCTCGCGCTGCGCGTTCGCCCATGTCACGGTCAACGGAGAGGATCTGGGCATCTACTCGAACGTCGAGACCATCCGCGAGGAGATGCTGGCCCGCCACTTCACCGATCCGACCGGGCGCCTGTACGAGAGCGGTGGTGACTTCGTCCCCGGCGGTACCGGCGGCTTCGAGCCCAAGGTCGACGAGACCGCACCCGACTGCAGCGATCTGACCCCGGTGGTCACCGCCCTGGCCGCGCCCGACGCCGAGCTCGCCACCCGGCTGGGCGCGGTGCTCGATCTGCCGCGCTTCTTCCGCTTCTGGGCCATGGAGGTCGTGACCGATCACTGGGACGGCTACGCCAACAACCGCAACAACTTCTTCATCTACCACGATCCGACCTCGGATCAGATGCACTTCCTGCCGTGGGGCATCGACGCCCTGTTCTCGGGCCGGCAGCGCTCCACCCGGCCGCTGTCGGTGTTCGCCTGCGGCGCGCTGGCGTGGAGATTGTACGACGTGCCCGACACCCGTGCGATGTACCTGGCCGCGCTGCGCGACGTGCTCGACAACGTGTGGGACGCCCCGGTCCTCCTCGCCGAGCTCGATCGCCTCGAGGCGCTCCTGCGTCCCCTGGCCGACCCGGCCGGCACCGGCGAGTTCTCCGCCCGC
>PHBF01000340.1 GCA_002841905.1 Deltaproteobacteria bacterium HGW-Deltaproteobacteria-17 | reverse complement strand
CGGCTGACGGCGTCCTCGTCCGAGTAGCAGCCGATGTCGATACGGGCGTAGGAGCAGAGGTCCATGGTGTACCCGCCGGCCTCCGCCTTCGAGCATAGCGCCGGCCCCACCCCTTTCGCCGCGCACATGGCGGCGTGGCTCTCGGGAGCGCAGAAGACCACATCGTCGAAGCCGCGGAAGATCTCCGCCGGAACGATGATGGCGCCCCAGACGACGAAGGCCCCCTCGGCCGCACGGACGTGGATGTCCATGTAGGCCCGGGTCAGGAGCTTGGTCAGATGTTCCCCCGCGGCCGTCTTCTCACGCGCCACTCTTGCCACCCCCCGCGCTCTCACTCGTCTTTTCCCCGCTAGAGCGCAGCATCTCGGCGAAGGCCTCGATGCGCGTGCGATAGGTCTCCAGGTTGGAGTCGTCGTCCAGCGAGAACTCCAGCGCCAGTGAGGGGATGCCCTCATCCTGTAGCCGGGCGACAAGGTGCGGCAGCTCGAAATACTCGTATTCGCAGAACTTCTCACCGATGAAAATGAGCCCCCTCGCTCCGTTATCCCGAGCCAGCCGGCTGACGGCGTCGAGGCGGCGATCGGCCGAGTGCAGGAGCGTGGTGCACGGAAAATGGTCCCGGTAGAAACGGGCGTAATAATCGGCGACATCGTGAAAGGCGAACGGCTCCTGCGCGTAGGAACGGCGCAGCGAGGCGATGTCGTTGGCGACCAGCCGCAGCCCCGCTCCGTCCAGCAACCGGCATACCTGAGGCAGGGGCGCCATCACCCCGCTGAGGATGACCGCGCAGGAGGGGCCGCTCGCGGCAGCCGGCCGCAAGCTCGCCAGCTCGGCCTCGAACAGCTCGACCTGGTCTTCAACGGTAAGGAAGCCGGCGCGCGCCAGGGTGCCGCAGAACGCGCCGATGGAGAGCGACCCCGCGCGGGCGGCTTCCTCCAGTCGCAGGGAGAGGCCTCGCGCGCGCCGGTAGAGGGCCACGCTCGCCGCAAAGCTCTCTTCCGAGAAACGGACCCCGTATCGCTCTTCCAGGGCCGCGATCAGGTCGAGGAGCTCGCCGCGCAAGAAGCCCCCGTTAACGGCCGCAGAGGTCATGGGCACGTGCAGCCGGAACATCGGCGTGGGCGTGAGCGCGCCTTTCGCCGCGAGCCCCTCACGCAGGATCTCCGGCAGGTTGCGCAGGGTGTCACAGGCGTTGTAGGAGAGGATACCGTCGAGGCTGTCCCCGCCCTCAGCCATCACGAACTGCGCCA
Organism: Deltaproteobacteria bacterium HGW-Deltaproteobacteria-17; assembly: GCA_002841905.1. Classification (GTDB taxonomy): domain Bacteria; phylum Myxococcota_A; class Polyangia; order HGW-17; family HGW-17; genus HGW-17. The sequence continues at coordinate 1,627 of PHBF01000340.1, read as the reverse complement.
GGTGGCGCGCAATGGAGCAGACGTACTTCTGGATGTGGGCGTCAGCGTCGCCAGTGTGGCTGACGGAATCCCGCAAGCCCCAGAGGACTACGGGGGCCAACCCCATGCTGTGGATGAGCTCGAGCGGCGGATAGAGGGGCAGACAGCCGATGACGGGCTTGCCGCCTTCCTTCATAACCTTGATAGCCTCGGCCGCGGTAACCATGTATCACCTGCCGTTCCCCTGGTCGCCGGAGTTACGCTCGATCGCTCTATCTTATCGCGCCGCGCCTCGCGCATACGTCAGGTATGCCGACATCGCCTCTATGCAGGTGCGCAGGTCGTCGTAGACGGGCACTCGCTGCGACTCCAGGTTCTGCCGGTACTCGTCCAGGAACCGGATATCGCCGAAGACCCAGGAGACGACCGGCTTGCGCAGCCGCTGCGACGCCTCTCCTATCAGCTCCGCGGGAAAGACCGCGTTGGCGCGTGAGGAGAAAGGCAACAGGAGGACCCCGTCGACGTCCTCGTCTTCCAGCGCCGTGATGATGCTCTCGCTGAAGGCCTTCTCGACGCCGACCTTCTCGATGGCCGGCCAGATGTCTATGGGATTCCCGGGGGGCATCCAGGACGGGAATATCCCCTGCAGCCGCTCGATCGCCGGCGCCGATAACGTCGCCGGCTTGAGTCCGGCGTCCTGCATCAGGTCGAGGGCGACCACGCCCGCTCCGCCGGACACCGTTATCAGGGCGACGCGGTTGCCGCCTGAGGTCGCGGGCTCGAAGCGGCCGGGGTTGAGGCTGAAGGCCTTCCCCAGTTGCATCATCTGCATGAAATCCGCCGCGCGGAAGACGCCCAACTGGCGCAGCGCTCCGTCGATGACGTTGTCCGCTCCCGCCAGGCTCGCCGTGTGCGAGACCGCCGCCTGCGCGGCCGCCTCGCTGCGGCCGCCCTTCAGCACGATCAAGGGCTTCGTCGCCAGCACGCTGCGCGCCGCCTCGAGGAAACGCCGTCCGTCCGGGATGGATTCGAGATACGCCAGCACCACCTGCGTCGCGTCGTCGGCGGCCAGGTACTCCAGCACCTCGCTCTCGCCGATGTCCGCCTTGTTGCCGATGGCACAGGACTTGCTGACCTTGAAGAAGCCGGAGAATATCACCTGCAGCATGAAGCCGGCGGCGAGCATGCCGCTCTGGGCGAGGATGGCGACGTTGCCGCTGATCGCCTCCAGGTCGACGTTGGGCAGGCGCATGAAGGGCGTGAAGATGGTCTCCCGGGTGTTCACCAGGCCGGTGCAGTTGGGGCCCCAGACCCGCATGCCGGAGACGCGCGCTATGTCGACGATGCGCTGCTGCATTGCGCCAATCTGTTGTCTAGTCTCTTTCAGGCTTTGCGTAATGTCGAGCAGCTGTTGCTGGTGTTCTTCGGCCGGCCTCGTCGAAACCTGTTGCGCGTTTATCGCCTGTAATGCGCTCTGGTTTTCTGTGTCTCGGGCTTTTAAAGTTGCAAGATCAGCTTCGAGTTGTTGCGACATTTTTTGCAGGGCTTCACGTTCAGATTGCGGTAGCCTGGCGCTGATAAAGGCTGATTCGTCAGCAAATCCAGCCTGTTGCAGATTTTTGTTGAAATCGGAAATCGATTTTAATTG
>PHBF01000339.1 GCA_002841905.1 Deltaproteobacteria bacterium HGW-Deltaproteobacteria-17 | reverse complement strand
AGCCGCCACATCCGCCGTTGGTGGCGGCCCGGCCGGAGATGCGCAGCAGATCACCGTTGTCCAGCACGATGATCCGGTCGTGATTGTTGTATTCATACTGGTATTCATTGCTGGCGGTGGAGGTGATCTGGTCAAAGGTCCAGACGCCGACCTTGTTTCCGGTGGCCTCGTAGACGACAACCCCCGACGAGTCGAGCAGGGTGACCTGCACCCGGGTGCCCGGCGCCGTGACGCAGGCATCGAACCAGTTCGGGCCGGGGAGGTCCTCGCCCGGCGTGTTGGTGACGGCCAGGCAGTAGCTCAACTGGCAGTCCGAACTGCAGGCATCACCGTCGGACGTGTTGCCGTCGTCACATTCCTCGCCCGCGACCGTGTTGATGTAGTTGTCACCACATTCGACGGCGCTGCAGTCGAAATTGCAGCCGACGGTGTCGATGCCGCCGTCGTCGCAGTCTTCGCCTGCGGCCCCATTGACGATGAAGTCGCCGCAGCTCGCGAGGGTGCAGTCGGCGTTGCAGTCGGCCGTGTAATCGCCGCCGTCGTCACATTCCTCGCCCGCGGCTGCGTTGACGTAGAAATCGCCACAGTCGACCGCGGTGCAATCGTAATTGCAATACAGGGTATCCACACCTCCGGCTTCGCAGTCTTCGCCCGCGGTGTGGTTGATATGGTCATCGCCGCAGGACACGAAGGTGCAGTCGGAGTCGCAGGAGACAGTGTCGATGCCGTGGTCGTCGCATTCCTCACCGGACTCGGTGTTGAGGATGCCGTCGCCGCAGACGGCGAGGGTGCAGTCGGCGTTGCAGGCGGCGGTGTTGACGCCGCCGTCGTCGCATTCCTCACCGGACTCGGTGTTGAGGATGCCGTCACCGCAGGCGGCGAGGGTGCAGTCGGCGTTGCAGGCGGCGGTGTTGACGCCGCCGTCGTCGCATTCCTCACCGGACTCGGTGTTGAGGATGGCGTCGCCGCAGGCGGCGAGGGTGCAGTCGGCGTTGCAGGCGGCGGTGTTGACGCCGCCGTCGTCGCATTCCTCACCGGACTCGGTGTTGGGGATGCCGTCGCCGCAGGAGGCGAAGGTGCAGTCGGCGTTGCAGTCGACCGTGTTGATCCCGCCTCCGTCGCAGTCCTCGCCCGCGGCGAAGTTGGCGTGGCCGTCACCGCAGACGGCGAGGGTGCAGTTGGCGTCGCAGTCCACGGTGTCATTTCCGCCGTCGTCGCATTCCTCACCGGACTCGGTGTTGAGGATGCCGTCGCCGCAGGAGGCGAGGGTGCAGTCGGCGTTGCAGTCGACCGTGTTCACGCCTGCCCCGTCACAGGTCTCGTCGGCGGCCGCGTTGACATGGCCGTCGCCGCACTCCGGCAGGGTGCAGTCCTGATCACAGGTGGCCGTGTCGATCCCGCCCCCGTCGCAGGCCTCCTGCTCCGTGTTGACCACACCATCGCCGCAGGCGGGTTCGGCGCACAACTGGTCCAGGCACACGCCCGAGGCGCAGATCTCCGGGCCGGTGCAGGGCTTGCCCGCGAGGCACAGGCCGCAGTCGCCGCCGCAGTCGATGGACAGTTCGCCGCCGTTTTGCACACCGTCATCGCACGCGGGATCGAGACAGACGCCGGCCTCGACGTCGCACACGCCGCTCTCACAGGAAGTGCCGTCCGCGCATTCGCGGTTGGATGAAGAATGATCGTCGCACGCGGTCAGCAGGCCCAGACTCAGACATCCCACCGCCAGATATGCGGTCAAGTGCGACCAGCCTCGGGTCCATGCCTGGTGCCTAAAGTAAAAAAGCATGTTCATTGGCTTGATTCCTTTTACAGGTGGTGTTCAAGGATTAAAAGTACAATATACAAATATATTTCCACAACCATGCTAACAAGTGAAATCGTGGATGTAAAGAATCAATTCATATTGACAAAGGGCTCATCGGGGAGGAGCGGAAGCGCTGCGAGGTTTGTGGACCGTGGCGGGTGAGAGGGGTGATGATGGGGGCTGGAGCTTGTGACACTCGTGCAGGGGCCTCAACCGGGAGCCTTCGAGGCACAGCCCCGACAACGCCTCGGCGGACTTCATCAATTCGGTGGCAGGCAGGCGCCACAGCGTCGCGTCCACCGGGATGCGCCACAGTTGGTTCCCGCGCTCGAACAGGATGTTCTTCTGCCCGAAGTCGAAGGAGGCCACCTGGCCCACGACGGTGGGGAGGACCAGCAGGAGGCGGCCTTCCGGGACGGACCAGAGGCGGACCGTGTGATCGTCGCCGGCGGCCAGCAGCAGATCCCCGGTGGCGTTGAGCGCCGCCGTGGCCAGGGAGGATCCGAGTCCGCAGAGGGTGTGACGGGGCTTTTTCACAGGAGGATGGATCAGGTGCAGGCAGAAGGCGTCGTCCTGGACGACCAGCACCCCGGGTTCGATCATGCGGGTGGCGCCCTCGATCATGTTCTTCACCTCGGGCTTGATCGCGGACAGTTTGGCGGTCGCCAGTTCGAACAGCGAGATCTCCTCCTCGGTCTCGTGGAAGGCGATGGTGCGGCGGCTCAGGGAGACAGGGGGGCCGTTGCCGCTGACGACGCCGATGATGTGGCGGTCCAGGGTCTTCCAGTCGGTGGTGTCCACCACGTGCAGCATCTTGAAGGTGGCCGCGAAGAGGCGCCGGCCGTCGGAGGAGAAGCGCACGTAGGTGACCGGGCCGTCGAGCCGGAGCACCCGCGCGGGACGGCGTACGTCGGCCCGGGGATCGATCAGTTGCACGGTGTGATCCCAGGAGCCCACCGCCAGGGTCCTCCCGTCGGGGGAGAGATCCGCCGTCCACACGTAGCCGTCGAAGCGGCTCCCCACCTCGCTGGTGGTGTTCTCCGGGTGGTGGACCCGGAAGGTCGTGCCGGTCCA
>PHBF01000338.1 GCA_002841905.1 Deltaproteobacteria bacterium HGW-Deltaproteobacteria-17 | reverse complement strand
GCCCCGTCACAAAGTTGACCCCCGCCAGCAGCACGAGCGCGATCGTCTCGCCCTCTTGTTCGATCAGATCGAGCGCATCCTGCGTCCGTACCACATGCTCACCACCACGCGGCGTGAGCCACAGCAACCCTTCGCTTTCCGGTATCCCGTGGTAGCGGAGTTGGCTGCGCACGGCGTAGAGATCACTCGGAAAACACGGCCCGTCGATCAGAATCCTGCGTCGCACGCCGCCCGGCTTGAAAAACGAAACCATCATCAGATGAAGATTCGCCGTCAGCGAGTTCATCGCCACCACCTCGTGCTCAAACGCGCCCGCAAGCCGGGCCAGCGGCCCTCGGCACGCCTCGTGAAAGGTGTACCATGCGCCCCGCTCCTTGAAATGACCCTCGACCCCGAGCGAGGCCCAGTCGGCCAGCTCCTCATTCATCGCGGCGCCCAGCGCCCGGGGCTGTAGCCCGAGCGAGTTGCCGCAAAGATAAATCGCGGGCGCGCCGTCGGGGCCCGGCGGAATATGAAACTGATCTCGACAGTGTCGCAGCGGGTCACTCGCGTCCAGCGCGAGGGCGTGGGACTCGTCGGGGGAATCGGCGTGCGGATCGTCGGTGTCGCGCATGCCGCTGATTATGACATCCTTGCGCCTTCCGCGGCGAACCTGCCCGCGCCGGCGCCCAGAAACTCCAGCGCGGTCCCGGCGAGCAGCCGGGCTTTGGTTCTGTCGGTCAGATCGGGCATCGAACAGATCAGCGCGCCCGGCTCAGCCTCGCCGAGCGGGAAGGGGTAGTCCGAGCCGAGCGCGACGCGCTCCTCGCCGAGCAGGGCGATCACCCCGCGCAGAGCGCGGGCGTCGTGCGTGAGAGAATCGACGAAGAATCGTCCCGGGGCGCCGGTCGCCTCGTTGCGCAGGTACTCGCGCGGGCTGCGCGGATTATCCACGGCACACAGATCGGGCCGGCATTCGTGCCCGTGAATGATGCGCCCGATCGTGCCCGGGAACGACCCCCCGGCATGTGCGAAGCAGAGCCGAAGTCTCGGGAGGCGCTCGAGTACCCCGCCGAAAATCACCGAACAGATCGCCCGGCTCGTCTCCGCAGGCATCCCCACCAGCCAGGGCAACCAGTACTTGGGCATCTCTCCCGCGCCCATCATCTCCCACGGATGCACGAAAATCGCAGCGCCAAGTCCCTCGGCCCTTTCAAACACGGGATAGAGCGCCGGCTCTGAAAGATTCCAGGAGTTCACATGACTCCCGATCTGCGCGCCCGCCAGCCCAAGCTCGCCCACGCACCGCTCGAGTTCCCGGCACGCAAGTTCGGGCGCCTGCATCGGCAGCGTGCCCAGCCCCGCGAAACGCTCGGGATGCGCCGCGACCGTCCTCGCGATCTCATCGTTCAGCCAGCGCGACAAGTCGTACCCGGCGCCCGGCGACGCCCAGTACGAGAACATCACCGGAACCGTCGAGAGCGTCTGCACACGCACCGCGCCACCCGCCGACCTCAGCACGGCGTCGCACTCCGCGATCCGCATCGCAGCGTCCCAGCAGTTGCGCCCAACCTCGCGGAACACTTCGCCCCCAACATACATCCTCGCCCCGCATGGCCCCGTCTCGCGCAGCGATACCCACGCCCCCTCCCCGAACCGCGCAGCCCAGTCCGGCCACACACCGGGCGGCGGAAGAATGTGTGTGTGAAGGTCGATCTTCAGCATTACGAATCAACGCGGCGAAAAATACGCAGTTCAAAGAAAATCATTCCGATTGCGACTGCTGCGATCGACACAGCGGGAATACCATAGATGATGGTGTGAATCAGGTTATCATTTGGTGGTTGGCCAAGAATCAGCTTTCCTGTTGCCACGCGAGTGAGGTACTCGATTCGATCGCGGTAGTCCAGATGCGCGTATGTGTAAGATATGGCGCCGAGTGTCGCGGCAAGACACAAGAGAGCTATCGCGATTGTGCGTTTCATTTGAACTTCCGCTGCGCACTCTTCAGATCGAATGTCCCCGCCCGTTCGATCACCGTCCCGCACTTCCCGCATGTCCGCCTCCCCGCATCGCCTCCCCAGAAATCCTCCATGATGACTTTCAGATCCTCGTCGATCTTCCGCAGCCGCCACTCCGCCTTGTGGACGAGTTCGTCGCACCTCGCGCAGTACCAACGCAACTGATCGAGCTCGCCCTCGGGCCTGGGAAACTCAACAATGAGCCCCAGCGTGCCGGCGGGCCGCTGCGGACGATGCGGAACCCGGCGGGGCAGCATGAACAAGTCCCCCTCGTGAATAACGATGTCGTAGGGCTTGGCGCCGTCGAGAGGCCGCACGCGCAGCGCGATGTCGCCCTTGAGCTGGTAAAAAAGCTCCTCGGTCGGATTGACATGGAAGTCGTTGCGTGTGTTCGGCCCGCCGGAGACGAAAACAATGGCGTCCTGCGCTTCCGTACACAACTGCTTATTCGAAACGGGTGGCCGCAGCGCGCCCCGGTTCTCCTCGATCCATCGCATGAGGTTGAACGGCTTCATCGTCGGCATGGGGCGTTCTCCTTGCGGGCGCCGCGCGGCAAGGCCTGATGATAGACACGCCCCGCGCGCGATGATGAAAGTTCAGGGCGACGCTTCGACATCCTTGATCTCGGTGCGAACATCCCAGAGTTCCGGAAAGAGCCTCGTCTCGACCATCTGACGCAGGAATGGAACCCCGGATGACCCCCCCGTCCCACGCTTGAATCCGATGATCCGCTCGACCGTCTTGACATGCCGAAAACGCCACAGCGACAGATGCTGATCGACATCCACGAGCTTTTCGCACATCTCGTAGGCGTCCCACATCTCCGACGGCTTCTCGTAGATCTCGCGGAAGACCCCGATCAGGTCAGGAATTGCCGTGTATCCCAGCGACC
>PHBF01000337.1 GCA_002841905.1 Deltaproteobacteria bacterium HGW-Deltaproteobacteria-17 | reverse complement strand
AACTTCTCTTTAAATTGAAGCCGGCTCTCCTCGAGGGGGTCGCCTTGCTCCTGTTGGTTGGCCTGATCCTGGCCCCCGATCGCTTTCTGCTCTCCTATTTTGGCCGACTGCTGCCCCAGGGGACCCTCAACCCCGAGGCGCTCCGACGCCTCCGGAAGATGTTTGCCGCGATGTGCCTGCTCGTCGCCCTTCACGCCGGCGCGGTGATCCTCTGCGCCCTGACCGCATCGCGGCGGGTGTGGGCCCTGGTGTCGGGCCCCGGCTTCTATCTGGTCTTCCTGCCCTTTCTGGTCGCCGGGCTCCTTCGTTATCTACGATCCAGGCGGGGCATTTGACTTTCTGTCCATCCGCTGGGATCCTTCCATCGGACCGAGGAAGCCGCCATGAACGCCAAAGCCCCATCCATCCCCCTTTTCATTGCCCTGGTCGCAGGAATGTTGCTGGCCGTCCTGTCGGGCTGCGCGGGCTCCAAATCCGGCAGCCCGGTGTGCGGCAACAGTTGGCTCGACGAAGGGGAGGAGTGTGACACGGTTGACCTGGCCGGGCAGACCTGCGTGTCGCGCGGCTTCGCCGGTGGAACCCTGGCCTGCTCCGGGGACTGCACCTTCGACACCACGGCCTGCCAGCAGGGGAGCTGCGGCGACGGGGTCATCGGGGGGACCGAATTGTGTGACACGACGGCCCTGGGCGGGCAGAGCTGCCGCCTCCTCGGCTTCTCCGGCGGCACGCTGGCCTGCACCGCCGGCTGCACCTACGACACCACCGGCTGCACCAACGCCGGTTGCGGCAATGGCGTCCTCGAGGTCCCCGAGGTGTGCGACGGCGCCGAGCTCGATGGACAGACCTGTGTCAGCCAGGGCTTCTCAGGCGGATCGCTGGCCTGTGCGCCGGCTTGCGACGCCTTTGACACGGCAGGTTGTCACGCCTGTGGAGACGGGATCATCAACGGGACCGAGTTGTGCGACGGCGCCGAGGTGGGGGGACAGACCTGCATCAGCCTGGGCTTCTCCGGCGGCACGCTGGCCTGCGCGATCTCCTGCGGATCGTTTGACACCGCCGGCTGCACCACCTGCGGCAACAACACGCGGGAGGGCGCCGAGGTCTGCGACGGGTCCGATCTTGGGGGACAGACCTGCATCAGCCAGGGTTTCTCCGGTGGCACGCTGGCCTGCGCCGGCAACTGCGGCGCCCTGGACACCGCCGGTTGCTCCAACTGTGCAGGGACCATCCTGCGTGCGGGCTGGAACGGCTACGATTACTGGAAGGTCCCCGTCGCCGGCACGATGTCCGACGCCAACGTCGCCGCGGCCTGCGCGGGCTGTGGCCTGTCGGTGCCGTGCAGCGGTCCGGCGGGATGCCAGTACAACGATGGTCTCTGTGTCCAGACGCAGAACGAGACCTCCTGCGGGAATCCGATGATGGACCTTGCCGGGCTGCTGTGCGGGACCAATCCAGCTTTGTGTTCTGCTCTTGATGGCGTATATCAATATATGGGTTATACATGGCTTTCCGGGAGCGCCTGCGGCGCGGAGAGCGGTGAGTGGTGTGCCGTGGGAAACAGCTACAGTGGCCGCTTTGCCCTCTGTGTGATCGCCGGGTATTGAACGCCTGACATTCGTCGCTGACGACCTCCAAATTCCAACCTTGAACAGTCCTTTGCGTTCGCGGATGTTTTCGACTATAGTTACGTGTTCGACAAGCATCCCTGATTTTCATGTCCCAGGGAAGCCTGTCCGATGGATAACACGATGACCGAACGGAAAAAGGATCCCTTGCTGGAAGCCTGCGTCGGCGACTTTCAACTCACCCAGAAGCTCGGTGCAGGGTCGCTTGGTGCGACCTACGTGGCCCGATCGCGCGAAGGGGGCCGACGCATCGCGGTCAAGGTCATGGATGATCACCTCATCAAGGACCCGGGCACGCCCGAGCGCTATCTGCAGCGGACGCGGTCGATCCAGCACCTGAAACATCCCAACCTCATCGAGCTGCTGGATTTTGACCAACTGGAGACCGGTGAATTTTACCTCTCCATGGAATACCTGGAGGGAGAGCCGTTCTCGATGCGGATGCAGCGCAGGAAGATCCGCCTCGCCGAGATGATGACGTTGCTGGAGCAGGTGTGCGATGTGCTCACGCGGGGTCACAGCCGCAAGATCATCCATCGGAACCTCAAGCCGTCCAACATCTTTCTGGCCACGATCGGCAAGGAAAAAGTCTACAAAATCATGGATTTCGGGGTCATCAAGGCGCCCCGGCCCGGCAGGGACGGGAACTCCCGCCCCGGATCCCCGGGCACGTCCGATCCATTTTTTGGCACCGCCGTCTATCTGAGCCCTGAACTGGCCCGGGGAGAAGAGTCCCGGGTCGGTCCCCACTCCGATATCTACAGCCTGGGTGTGATCCTGTACAAGATCCTGACGGACCAGTTCCCGATCTATGGCAGCACCATCGAGGAGGTCGCGGCCTACCATGCCGTCCGGGACGCGATGCCCCTTCGGGATTACAACCCCGGCGTGCCCGAGAGCGTGGCCGAGGTGGTCATGAAGTGCCTGGAGAGGGATGTCGACGAACGGTTCTCCTCACCCATGGAACTGTTCTTCGAGTTCCAGGGGGCCTGCGCGGGTCTGCCCGTGGACCTTTCCTTCGACGGCACGCTGGTCGGGAGCCAGGCGATCTCCCTGTCCAACACGCGCTCCAACCCCCGGATCCGGATGGAGGACCTGCCCGGAGCGACACCGGGCACCGCAATGCCGTCGACCCCTGGGACGCCGACCGGGACGGCCCCCAATGCGGCGCCTGCGGAGAAGACCGCGGGACATGCGGTGAAGTCGCCTGCGTCTGCGGAGAAGACCGCGGGACATGCGGTGAAGTCGCCTGCGTCTGCGGAGAAGACCACGGGCGTCCCCGAGAAGGAGAAG
>PHBF01000336.1 GCA_002841905.1 Deltaproteobacteria bacterium HGW-Deltaproteobacteria-17 | reverse complement strand
AAATGATAAGGATTCAGGCATGCACATACTGATCGCCGAAGACGACACGAGCGGCCGGGAGCTGGCAGCCTACAACATCCAGAACATGGGCCACACCGTGGCCGAGGCCGAGAACGGCGAACAGGCGCTGGAGCTCTTCCAAAAGGAACCGTTCGACATCGTCTTGACGGACCTCAAGATGCCGAAGATGAGCGGCATGGAGCTCCTGTCCCGGATCCGGCAGCTCCAGCCCGGGGTGATCGTGGTCGTCATGACCGCCTACGGGGACGTGGAGACGGCCGTTTCCGCCATGAAGGAGGGGGCTTTCGACTTCGTGAGCAAGCCCTTCTCCCGGGATTATTTGAAAATCGTGCTGGCCCGGGCGGCCCAGACCCTCCAGCTCCGCAGGCAGGTGGCCGACTTCGAGCACCGCCTCCAGGGCGTCGAGCGCCCCATCATCCACGAGAAGGGTGGCCCGCTGGACCGCCTCCTGGCCCTGGCCGACCGGGTGGCGGCGTCGGCCCACGGCGTGCTGATCACCGGCGAGAGCGGCACCGGCAAGGAGTTGATCGCCCGCCGGATCCATGCCCGCAGCGGGCGCGGCGCCGGGCCGTTCGTGCCGGTCAACTGCGGCGCGGTGCCGGCCAACCTGATGGAGAGCGAACTGTTCGGCCACGCCAAAGGAGCCTTCACCGGCGCTGATCGCGACCACGACGGCAAGTTCCTGACCGCCCAGGGAGGCACGATCTTCCTCGATGAAATCTCCGAACTGGAGCTCCCCCTCCAGACCAAGCTGCTGCGCGTGCTCCAGGAGAAGGAGGTCGAGCGCCTCGGCGACGCCCGCCCCCGCCCCGTGGACGTCCGCGTGATCGCCGCGACCAACCGGGACCTGCAGGCCCTGGTCCGGGACGGCGCCTTCCGGGAGGACCTGTACTTCCGGCTCAACGTGTTCGAGCTGCACCTGCCGCCCCTGCGGGAACGCCGCGGTGACATCCAGGTCCTGTTCGAGCACTTCCTGAAGCTCCACGGCAACGGCCGACTCTTCGCCATCGGCCCCGACTTCTCCGCCCTGCTGCTGCGCGAGCCCTTCCCGGGCAATGTCCGCGAGCTGGAGAACCTGGCCAAGCGCATCGGCATCATCGCCGATCGCGACCTGCTCGACGCTGCGACCTTCGAACACGTGAGCTCCCGGCGGCCCCGGGATCCCGCCCGCACCCCGCTGTTCACGCCGGGACCGGACGGAATCCACCTGCTCGACCTGGAGCGGGACGTGATCGTGTCGAGCCTGGAGTACAACCAGTGGAACGTCTCGAAGACGGCCGCCTACCTGCATGTGCCGCGCTATTTTCTGGCGTACAGGATGGAGAAATATGGAATCCAGCGCCCCTGACGGATCCGGCACCTCCGGTCGCGCCGCCCTCGCCGGCTTCTTCATCCCGCGGAGCCTGATCTTCTTCTGGGGCGCCGCGGTGCTGATCACCTCGCTTCACTATGTGACGCCCCACTCCGTCCATTGGCTCCACGACATCCTGCGGCGGCTCTACTACCTCCCGCTGGTCTACTTCGGGTTCGTCCACGGCAAGCTCGGCGCCCTGATCGGGGCGATCTTCGTGACGATCCTGTACTACCCCCACGCGTTCATGGCCGGGCTGCCCCGGGATCCGGCGCAGTCCATCGAGAAGATCCTCGAGATCTGCACCTACTTCGGCGCCGCCGGTGTGGCCGGGGTCCTCGGGGACCGGGAGCGCGTGCACGTGCGGGCGCTGGAGGCCAACCTGCGCCTGCTGCGGGCGCTGCAGGACGAGCTGGTCCGCAAGGGACGCCTCGAGGCCCTGGGCAACATGGTGTCGGGCCTGTCCCACGAGTTGAAGAACCCGCTCCACGTGCTGCGGGGGACCGCAGAGGTCATCGCCGATCTGGTGCCCAAGGAAGGCCGGGAGGCCCGCCTGTGGGCCAACCACGTGTCCGAGATCGAGCGCATGGAGCGCATCACCGCCAGGTACCTCTCCTTCGCCAAGGACTCCGGCGCGCCTGCCCATACCCTGGAGGTGAGGCCGACCCTCGAGAAGGTGACCGACCTGCTCCGGCTCCGCGCCGAGAAGGCCGGCATCGTGATCGAGACGCGCCTGCCCGACGAGCCCCTGCGGATCCACGCCACCGATGACGAGCTGGTCCAGGTGCTGATCAACATCGCCTTCAACGCCTGCGACCACCTGCCCCAAGGCGGCCGGATCCGGTTCTCGGCCGCCGGACGGGTCGAGCTCGGCCGGCCCATGGCCGTGATCACGGTATCCAACGACGGCCCGAGGATCCCGCCGCCGGACGTGGAGAAAATCTTCGACCCGTTCTACTCCACGCGTGAGGGCGGATCGGGCCTGGGGCTGTTCATCTCCCAGAACATCATCCAGAATCTGGACGGCTTCATCCGGCTCCACCAGGACGACGAGGTCGCCTTCGAGATCCACCTCCCCCTGGCCTGAGTCCGCACCGGCCAGATCCTCAGCTTGCACCGGCCGCGTGGATTCTATACATTGCGATCCCATGAAAGTGACCTTCGTCCGCCCCTGCATCGGCCGTCCCGTCCCCGGCAAGTTCGAGAAAGGCGCCATCGAGCCGCTGACCCTGGCGGTGCTGGGCGCGCTGACGCCCCCCGACGTGGAGGTCGAGATGTTCGACGACCGCGTGGAGGCGGTGCCGCTGGACCGCCCCACGGATCTGGCGGCGATCACGACCGAGTCCTTCACCGCCGCGCGGGCATACCAGATCGCCGCCGAATACCGCAGCCGCGGCGTCCCCGTGGTGCTCGGCGGCATGCACGCCAGCCTGCTGCCGGCCGAGGCGGCCCGCCACGCCGACGCGGTGGTCGTGGGCGACGCCGAGCCGGTGTGGGCGCAGGTGATCGCCGACGCCCGCCGCGGAAAACTGAAGAAGCGCTACCGGGGCGCGCCCCAGCCTCCCCAGACCGG
>PHBF01000335.1 GCA_002841905.1 Deltaproteobacteria bacterium HGW-Deltaproteobacteria-17 | reverse complement strand
ACCGCCGGTTTGCGCGCTGCGCGGTCCGTTTCGAGTGTCATGGTCACGATTGGGCTCCTGTGTGCGCGCCGCGTCGAGCGGATGCGGCGGCCGCCTGGCCTGCGGCCATCTGCAGAAGGCTGTCTTCAGCGGCATCTGCCGCAGCGATATCCCCCATCACGCGGCCTTCATGGACAACCAGAATCCGTGTGCACAGCGATACGAGTTCAGGGAAATCCGACGAGACCACGACAATCGCCATGCCATCGGCGGCGCGGCGAAGAAGTTCGTTGTGGATCTGGAACTTGGCCGCGACATCCACACCTCTGGTGGGTTCTTCGATGACAAGAAGGTCGGGCGCGCGCTTCAGCCATTTCGCCAGCATGACCTTTTGCTGGTTGCCCCCCGACAGGGCGCCGATGCGTTCAGAGATGTTTGACGCCTTCACGCTGAAGGCGTCGATCGCGGCGCGGCTGGCAGCGCGGATCGACCGACGCCGCATGATGCCAAAGGCGGCATGCGCGTCGAGGCTGGCGGCGACGAGGTTATCGCTCAAGGATTGATCGAGGAACAGGCCCTCGGTCTTTCGCTCCTCGGGAACGAAACCGACCCCGGACCGCATCGCATCGCGCAGCGAGGCGAACTTGACGGGCTCGCCCTTGAAGCGGATATCGCCCTGCGCGCCGTGGCTGAGGCCGACAATTGACCGCACGATTTCGCTGCGGCGCGACCCCATCAGGCCGGCCAGGCCAAGGATCTCGCCCTTCCGGACCGCGAAGGTCACATTTGTGAATGCGCCCGGCAGTGACAGATTGTCGACCGAGAGGACTTCTTCGCCATGGGCGTTTTGCGAATGCTTTACGTCACCTGGGTGAGCGCCGCCGATCATTTCCGCGACAACCTGTTGCTGCGAGGTTCGGTTTGCGGGAAGGGTGCTGATCCGGCGACCATCGCGCAGGACGGTGATTCGGTCGGCCACGCGAAAGATTTCCGACATGTGGTGACTGACATAGACGATGCCGATGCCGCGCCGGGTCAGCCCGCGCAGCACCTCGAACAGGGCATCGACCTCGTCGGGCGCGAGCGCTGATGTGGGTTCGTCCAGCAGGAGGACGCGCGAATTCAGAGACAGCGCCTTGGCGATTTCAACGATCTGACGGGAGCTGATGGGAAGGCTGTCGACGGGACGCGAGACATCGACGTCAAGCCCGAGCTCTGACAGAAGCGCCAGCGCCTGGCGGTGCAGTTCGGGCCAGTCGACGAAGCCGAACCGTGATGGCGCGCGGCCCGCGAAAATGTTTTCGGCCACAGAGAGTGCACCGGCCAGGCTGAGTTCCTGAAAGACGCAGCCGATGCCCATGGCCTGTGCATGCGACGGGTTTTCGATCTGCACTGCCCGCTCGTCGCGATAGATCGTACCCGCACTTGGCTGGTGCAATCCATAGAGCAGGCCGAGGCAGGTGGATTTTCCGGCGCCGTTCTCACCGCAGAGAGCGTGAATTTCGCCGGGCAACAGCTCGAAATCCACCCCGTCCAGAACGACGTTGGTTCCGAATGCCTTGCGCGCCGCCTCAAGCCTGATGAGCGGCGCTTCGGATGCCACCGAAGTCTCGCGAGTCGATTCCATGACGCGTCCTCCCCAACCTGGGGCATGGCATCTAAGATATCAGATGTCAATCAGAATACGAGAGGCGGTCTTCCCGTTGAATGCCGCGACGTGGCTGGCAAAGCGTGGCGTGAACGGACGGCAACGGGGCGCAAGCGTCAGCCGCCGGCGTTCGCCTCCAGCACGATGGCCGCAGCCTTGTAGGCCTGACGGGTTCTGTCGATGTGCTCGGCAAGCAGTCTGCGAATCACATCCATCTCGCCCTTGCGCACCGCAGTGGCGAGCATTCTGTGCTCTTCAAAAGACAGGTCGGTGTGGCGCGGCAGCTTGGCAAGATGAGTCCGCAGAGCCGCGATCTTGCCAACATATCTTGTGTAGCTGGCGGTCAGATAATCGTTTCCAGCGTGCTCGAAAATGAGATGGTGAAAATCGGTGTCGAGTTGCAGGTAGCGCCGCTCATCTCCCATTGCACGTGCCCGCTCCATATCCTCCACAACGCGCGCCATGTCGTTGGCCAGGCGGTCGGGGTTCCGGTTCACGGCCAGCTCGAAAGCGGCCGTCTCGATGGCCTCGGCTTCACTTTTTCCTCTTGCGAAGTACTCCCGCCCCTTCTCATCCCACTGGTAGTAGGCGAGGGTGTGAACCCGGGCCAGCCTCGCGGCGATGAGCTGGAGCGCCGTCATGAGCACATGATTGCCGCCGTAGGCCCCGCATCCCCAGAATCCCGTGTGAATGACGCACGGTTGGCCCGGCGCGCGGCGTTCGGTCTCCAGGACTGCCGCACGGAAGCCCGTGTACGCGGCCAACAGAATGAACGCGATCTGGTCCCCCGTGTACCTCCCCCTGCCGTGCGACGGCGCCTCCATGACGAGGATGTCGCTCACCGTCGGAGGCTCGACGGCGCGCGCCGCTCCGAGCACAACTCCGCGCGGAGCGAGGTCGAAGTTGCGGCCGTACAGACTGCCGGGGCGCCCCTGCTCGGGCATGGGCCGGGTATCGAAGGCGATCCGGCGATGTGCGCCGGTGACCAGAAATGGAGTCGGTCGGCCCCGATCCGTCACACGGAGGCTCTGGTACTCGGCCAGCAGCGCCTCGCGCACCGACGCCAGCGCCGGGTGCAGGAAAACCTGTATCTCGTCCTGCGCGAAGCACCGGTCCGCGTAGTGCTGAAAGAGCTCTCCCGCGGCGAAGTTGAGCCACCAGTGCGTCTCGCCCGGCGGCGTCCGCCCGTATTGAAATCCGCCTGAGCGAGCATCGATCACCGGGCGCCGTCCATCGTCGGCGCCAAGCTTCTTCGGGAACATCGCGGGCCAGCGGCTCGCTTCGATCCGGCCGGCGGTCTGCGCTCCATCGGGGCAGCATAGATCG
>PHBF01000334.1 GCA_002841905.1 Deltaproteobacteria bacterium HGW-Deltaproteobacteria-17 | reverse complement strand
GGTGAGCGTGAAGATCCGCCACCGCACCGCCATCACCGAGGTCGAGCAGATCTTCTTCAACCCCGCCAGCTCCCAGCGTGACGGCGACTACCGCGTCAAGCTCCCCGCCGGCGCGGTGATGCTCGACGTGGCCGTGTCCAAGCGGGCCGACCAGTGGATGACCGGCTCGGCCAAGCCCATCGCCCCGGCCGAGACCCTGGTGACCGACGGCTCGTTCTTCCAGATCGGCGAGGGTGAGTTCGGCGCCCTGATCACGGCGCTGCCTCCGGCCGCCGAGATCGGCGTCCGCATGACCTACGCCCAGACCCTCTCCGACGTCGGCGGCCGCCGCCTGTACCGGTACCCCATGAGCGGCGGCACCCGCGCGGGGGACTTTGAACTGAACCTGCGCGTCCTCGACGCCAACGCCCGGCTGCGTTCGGGCTGGGACGGCTCCTGGGAGCGCCTGCAGTTCGTCGTGCGCAAGAGCGACTTCCTGCCGCTGTCGGACTTCGTCGCCGAGGTGTTCCCGGCCAAGGCCGACGAGCCGCTCTTCGAGGTCGAGAAGGATCCCGGCGACCGGGCGTCCTTCCTGCTGTCGATTCCGCTGCAGAACGTGCTCCGGCAGGTCTCCGGCGGCGGCGCCCGCGCCACCGAGCCCGCGGTCGTGTTCCTGCTGGACATGTCCGCCTCCATGGACTCCTCCAAGATCCAGGTGCTCAAGACCGCGTTCGCCTCGTTGTTCGAGAAGCTCGGCGACAAGACCAGGGTCGCCGTCTTCGTGCTGCGCGGCGACGTCACGCCCCTGGACGCCGAGGGCCTCGCGCCCATGCACGAGAAGCGCCGCAAGAACTTCCTCGAGGCGATCTCCCGCCTGAACCCGGCCGGCGCCACCGATCTGGGCCTGGCCATCGAGAAGGCCACCGTGCTGATCCCCAACGGCGAGGGCATGATCCTGTACGTGGGCGACGGCCAGCCCTCCCGCGGGCCGATGATCTCGGCCCAGCTCGCCTCCCGGCTGGCCATGAGCTCCCCCGCGCCGCTGTTCACCAGCATCATCCTGGGGCGCCCCGGGCAGCGCAACATCCTCGAGCCGCTGGGCCGCACCTGGTTCGTCGAGGAGGTCGGCGAGCTCAGTTCGCGGGTCATCGGCCTGCTGCAGGAGCTCGAGAGCGCCGCCTTCAAGGACATCAAGGTCAACCTCGGGCCCAAGGTCAGCCGCCTGACCCCGGCGCGGACGCCCACGGCCGCCCCGACCGACACCCTGTTCCTGTACGGCTTCTCCGAGAAGGAGCTGCCCAAGTCCGCGCTGATCACGGGCTTCTACGCCACGCGGCCGTTTTCGCTCGAGATCCCGCTGAGCCCCACGGTCACCTCCGACGTCTCGGTCCTGCGCAAGTTGTGGGCGGCCTCCCGTCTGAAGGATCTCATCGCGCGGGGCAGCGGCTTCGAGGCCATCGCCCAGCTCGCCCTGGAGCACCAGATGATCACGCCCTACACGGGCTACTCCTTCGTGTACTCCGGACAGAACCCCGACAACACCCAGATCCCGTCGAGCATCTACCAGGAGATCCCGCGCCTGCCCGAGTATGAGTTCGCCGGCCTGCGCAACCTGCCGCCCTCGTCGGTGTCGGGCCTGTCGCTGCCCGACCTGGCGCCCCCGGTGCAGGACTTCTCCATCGAGACCTACTACCGCATCCTGCTGGCCAACGACGACCGCCGCGAGGCCGTGGACCAGTGCTACCAGCGCAAGGCCGTGTTCGCCCCCATGGCCGGCGGCGTGGTGACCTTCGAGTTCACCGTCGACATCGACGGGCGCTGGAAGAAGATCGAGCGCAAGAGCGCCACGATCACCGACGCCGGCATCCTCGCGTGCATCGAGCGCGCCCTGCGCCTGGCCCCGCCGCTGCCGGCGCCGCCCATGGGGCAGCCGGTGACGTTCACCCACGCGTTCTCGTTCGCCTCCTCGGGGCAGGTGCTGCCGCAGGAGTGCTCGGCGCTGTCGCGGGCCTACATCGAGGATCGCAAGCGCGCCTGGCGCCAGAAGATGCCGTTGGGCGGCTCGGCCTACCAGGCCGAGAACCTGTGGAAGTCCGCCGAGGCCGCCTGCGAGCTCGAGAGCTGGACCGACCGCCGCGCGTTCCTGGAGATCATGATGCAGAAGATGACCGACGTCCGGCAGAAGCTGGCCTTCGCCCTCCTGCTGGCGCCCGAGGGCACGGCCGTCTCCATGTTCATCCGCGAGCACATCCTGCGCAACGTCAAGACGCCCGACGAGGCCCGCTGGGTGGTCCAGCACCTGTCGCTGCACGGCGGCCAGTTGTTCGGCGCGTTCCTGGTCGAACTGGATCGCTGGTACGAGAAGGACGGCAAGAAGTTGACGCCCGAGGCGGTCAGCACCGGCGTGCTCGAGATCGCGCAGAAGTGGCAGCGCCTGGATCCGAACAACGCCGCCCTCACCCTGTTCGTGATGCAGGCGGCGATCCGCGCCGGCCTGCCGGACATCGCCCTGCGCTGGGGTTCGGAGCTGCTCTCCCGCAACGACCTGACCGCCGGCCAGCGCGAGCAGGTCGCCGAACTGTTCATGACGATGAAGCAGCCGATCCTGGCCCAGCTGGCGATCTCGACCTCGGTGGAGATGGCGCCGCACGATCCGTGGACCCGCAAGCGGCTGGGCGACTTCTACCGCCGTCACGGGCTCCACGAGGACGCCTCGGCCGAGTACGCCTTCCTGGCGTGGCTGCTGCCCCAGGCGCCCGAGCCACAGGTGCTCATCGCCGAGACGTTCCTGACGCGCGGCAACTGGGAGCTGGGTCTGCAGACCTACGAGCACCTGCTCCAGAAGCAGTCGTTCACGGTCGCCCGGCACCTGTTCGCCCTGCGGCTGGCGCAGTTGTCCGGCCGCCCCGAGATCCCGCCGGCCCAGCTGCGCGCCCGCGTCCGTCGCAACGGCCTGCTCGACGACACCGGCTCGGTGCTG
>PHBF01000333.1 GCA_002841905.1 Deltaproteobacteria bacterium HGW-Deltaproteobacteria-17 | reverse complement strand
GTGCATCGAGGCGTACGGGGTCGCAAACGGCGCCTGCCGCTCGGGCATGCCCGAGGAGACCCTGCCTGCTGGCTGCGTGCTGATGCTGAACGTCGACACCCAACCCGGAGAGACCTGTCCGATGCCCGGCGTGGGCTGCAACGAAGGCCGCGGAGTCTGCTCCCCGTATGACGCCACCTGCTCGGCGACGCTCCCGGAGCGCGGCGCAGCCTGTGAAGGCGTCTGCACCGACGGCTCGGTCTGCAGCGCCGGGGGTCTCTGCGTCGCGGGCAATCCCGGCGACGACTGCGGGTCCGAGCGCGACTGCCGGCTTCCGCTGGCGTGCATCGCAGGCCGTTGTGCCGAAGCCGCGGTTGAGGACGCCGTGTGCATCGAAGACGACGCCTGCGTTCCCGGACTGGCCTGCAGCGCCCAGGATCTGTGCGCCGTGGTAGAAGCCCCCTGCACCGATCCCACCGACTGCGGCGAAAACGCCCTCTGCACCGCCACGCAGGCCCGCGTCTGCGAGCCGGTCGCCGAAGACGGCCAGCCGTGCACCCAGGATCAGGACTGCGGCGCCGCCTCCTGGTGTGACACCGACCTGTGCGCCCCGAGACCGGGCGACGCCCAGCCCTGCGCCGCGGGCGTCTGGTGCGCGCCGGGACTCGCGTGCAGCCTGGCCACCGGCCTCTGCGCCGCCATCCCGCAGGACGGCGAACCCTGCGCGCTCTCCGCCATGGGCCCCTTCGTCTGCGACGAGGGCCTGGCCTGCCTGTCCGACACGTGCGGCCCCCTGCCCGGCCCGGGCGAACCCTGCGGCAGCGGGGACAACGCCTGCGCCGAGGGCCTGGGTTGCAGCTTCAACACCGACGGCACGAGCACCTGCGAACCCCGGGTCGGCGCCGGGGAAACCTGCACCAATGACCGGCAATGCCTCGAGGGCACCTACTGCGAATACGCCACCATGCTGTGCACGACCGTCGCCACCACGGGCGCCCCCTGCGAGGACGGCAACGAGTGCGGTCCCGCCGGCGCGTGCGTGCCGGAGTCCGGCGGCGGCCCCTTCGTCTGTGCCCCCCTGCCCACCACAGGCCAGGCCTGCTATCTGGAGTGCGAGGCCGCCAGCGTCTGTCACGCTGTCGTCACGGCCGGCGTCTGCGCCGCGCCGGTGTGCGGCGTGGTAGGATTCTGACGGCCGCCTGGGCCACCTGAAGTGAACCCGTGTCAGGAAGAATCCTCCGCAGGATCCTTGAATTCGAACGAGTGCGCCATCTTTCAGAATGCATGAACCCAACCCCGGTGACGCTTCCCTTTTTGTTATTAGATCACGTCCACTGCATTCAGCCTTCGGGTTTTGATTTTTCGGGATCCGGGGTCCGGTCTGTGATAGATTCCGTTTCATCCTGTGTCTGGCGGTCCATTTTTTATCCGCCCGAACTTGACCATCCGAGGCCTCCATGAGTATTCACATCCCCGCCACCGTCGGTCAGATAGCCCCGTTGATCCTGCTCCCTGGCGACCCCCTTCGGGCCAAGGCCATCGCTGAAAGCCTCCTGGAGGCCCCGGTTCTGTTCAACGAGACCCGTGGGATGCTCGGGTATACCGGGATGGTGGACGGCCAGCCGGTGTCCGTCATGGGCACGGGAATGGGTATTCCCTCCATCTCCATCTACGTCACCGAGCTCATCCGGGAGTTCGGGGTCCGCACGCTCGTCCGGGTGGGCACCTGCGGCGCCCTGCAACCGGAAATGCACATCGGGGACCTGGTGCTGGCCATGGCGGCGTCCACAGATTCCCGCGTCAACCAACGCCGCTTCTCAGGCCAGGATTTCGCGCCGGTGGCCTCGTTTTCCCTCTTGAGCCGTGCCTTCGCCACCGCGTGCGAGCAGGGATGGCCGGTACAGGTCGGCGGGGGGCTGACCTCGGACACTTTCTATGCGACGGACCCCGACTGGTGGAAAGACTGGGCAGAGCACGGCGTGCTCGCCGCCGAGATGGAGACGTCCGCACTGTACACCCTCGCCGCACGCCACGGGGTCCGGGCGTTGTCGATCCTGACGGTCAGCGACCACGTGATCACCGGGGAGCACAGTTCCCCCGACGAACGCGAACGCGGCTTTCTGAGGATGGCCAAGCTCGCCCTGTCCCTGCTTGACCGCGCCGGTCAGGTCCACTGATCCGACCAGCTTCTTCCCAATGATTACAAAGCGCGCCTGGCAGGAATCGAACCTGCGACCAACGGCTTAGAAGGCCCTAAAAAAATCATTTTTAATTTGTATCACGCTGTATGAAATAGTCTAAAAGTACTTGAATTTCTAGGCGTTTGTGATTATACTGATCACCAGCATGTTTCGCATTGGTGCTCTGGATTCCAGAATCCAGTTACTAATGCGTTACTAAAACGGAGGATCACATGGCTTGCAGAACAACGCTCATCAAACACAAGCGCTACGCCGGCGTTTTCTGGTACGAATCCGACACCCGGCAGTTCAGCGGACGTCCCGACCGGTGCTATTACATCCTGTTTCGCGACCAGCAGACCAATAAGTTGATCAAAGTCAAGATCGGCTGGGCCAGCGATGGCTTCACCCCCGAGATCGCGCTGAAGAAACGCACAGAGGCTTTGGAAGCCGGACGCGCCGGCAATGAAGATGACGCCCCACTGGCTCCCATTACGCTCGATGCGCTCGCTGCCGAATACATGCCCTGGGCCGAAGCCAACAAGAAGGATCTCGGCTACCAGGACCGCAACCGTTACAAGAACCACCTCCTGAAACCGCTCGGCAAGAAGTTGCTCTCCGAGATCACGCTCAAGGAGTTGGAGGACCTGCGCACCAAGCTGGGCAAGAAGCTCGCGCCCCAGACCATCGCGCACGTGTTCAAGCTGCTCAAAACCATGTACAACAAGGCCATCGCCTGGAACCTCTACGCCGGCAAGAACCCGGTCGTCGCTCTCAAGGCGAAACCCCTGAACAACTCCCGTGTGCGTTATCTCTCACGC
>PHBF01000015.1 GCA_002841905.1 Deltaproteobacteria bacterium HGW-Deltaproteobacteria-17 | reverse complement strand
GGTTCGGTGGCCTCCAAGCTGGTGCCGTTCATGGCGGCGTTCTACATCCTCGGCGGGCTGCTGGTGCTGCTGGTCAATTACGACAGGGTCGGCGCCGCGTTCGCCCTGATCCTCCGCGACGCCTTCACCGGTGAGGCGGCCCTCAAGGGCGGCTTCATTGCCGCGATGATCTGGGGCATCAAGCGCGGCCTGTACTCCAACGAGGCCGGACAGGGCAGCGCCCCCATCGCCCACGCCGCGGCCAAGACCCCGTACGCCGTGCGCGAGGGGCTGGTCTCCATGCTCGAGCCCTTCATCGACACGGTGCTGATCTGCACGCTCACCTCCCTGGTCATCGTCGTGGGTGGTCTCCACGCGCCCGACGCCACGGGCCTGGCGCCCCAGTTCGACGGCGCGGTGCTCACCACGCGCTCGTTCGAGTCGGGCCTGGCGCCCATCGGCATGTCCTGGTTCGGCCAGCAGGTGGTCGCGATCTCCACGGTCCTGTTCGCCCTCTCCACGGCGATCTCCTGGTCCTACTACGGGGACCGGGCCGTGACCTTCCTGATTGACTCCCCCCGCGCGGTGCTGATCTACCGCATCCTGTTCTCGATCGTCATTTTCGTCGGCGCGGTGCAGTCGATGAAGCTCGTGTGGGGTTTTGCCGACATGGCCATCACGTTCATGGCCTTGCCGAACCTGCTCGCCCTGTGTATGCTCGCGCCCAAGGTGCTGTCGCTGACGCGCCAGTACTTCACGGAGATGTCCGAAAAAGCCGTTTCCGCCTCCGTCGACTGAGCGGGGACTTATTCACGAACCAGGAGATTCCATGCACCCGACGACCGAAAAAACCCTGCAAACCATCCGCATGCTGGCCGCCGAGACCATCGAGAAGGCCAAGTCCGGCCACCCGGGGCTGCCGCTGGGCGCCGCCCCCATCGCTTACACTTTGTTCCAGGATCTGATGAAGATCGATCCCGCCCACCCGGACTGGCCCGACCGCGACCGGTTCGTGCTGTCGGCGGGCCACGGCTCCTCGCTGCTGTACGTCATGCTGCACCTGTACGGCTTCGGTGTCACCACCGCGGATCTGCAGAAGTTCCGCCAGCTCGGCTCGCGCACGCCCGGGCACCCCGAGGTGGGTTGCCTGCCGGGCGTGGAGACGACCACCGGCCCCCTGGGCGCGGGCTTCTCCAACGCCGTGGGCATGGCGCTGGCCGAGCGCCGCGTCCGGACCCTGTTCGGTCCCGGGATCTGCGATCACCGCACGTTCGTGCTGGCCTCCGACGGGGACCTGATGGAGGGCATCGCCCAGGAGGCCGCCTCGTTTGCCGGCCACCAGAAGCTCGACCGCCTGGTCGTGTTCTACGACTCCAACCGCATCTCCATCGAGGGCGCCACCGACATCACCTTCACCGAGGACACCGCCGGCCGCTTCAGGGCGCTGGGCTGGGCCTGCGAGGAGGTCGAGGGTGAGAATCCGGCGATCCTCAAGCTGGCCTATGAGGGTCTTTTGAAGAATGGTCAAGGAAAACCAAAACTGTTGATCTGCCACACCAAGATCGGACGTGGCGCGGGGAAGAAGGAGGGCACCGCCGAGTGCCACGGCTCCCCGCTGGGCAAGGAGGTCATCGAGCAGATGCGCATCGCCTATGCCTACGGCGAGCCGTTCTCGGTGGCCCCGGAGGTCGTCGCGCACATCGAGTCCACCAGGGCCGCCCGCGCCGCCGCGTACGCCGCCTGGAACGCGCGCCTGGAGGCCTTCGCCGCGGCCAGCCCCGAGAAGTTCGCGCAATACAACCTGATGAGCGGGAAGGACCCGGGCACGCCCGACTACCCGACCTGGGCCGCCGGCGCCTCGGAGTCCACGCGCAAGTCCTCGGGCCGCATCCTGCAGACCATCGCCAAGGCCGATCCCCGGCTGTTCGGCGGCTCGGCCGATCTGGCCCCGTCCAACAACACCTGGATCGACGTCTCCATCGCCACCTCCGCGGAGCGCCCCGAGGGACGCAACATCCACTTTGGCATCCGGGAGCACGGCATGGGCGGCATCGTCAACGGCATGGCCCTGCACGGGCAGGTCCTGCCCTACGGCGCGACGTTTTTGGTGTTCTCCGATTACATGCGCGGGGCCGTGCGCCTCTCGGCGCTGATGAAGCTGCCGGTGATCTGGATCTTCACCCACGACTCGATCCATGTCGGCGAGGACGGTCCGACCCACCAGCCCGTCGAACACGCCGACGCCCTGCGCCTGATCCCGGGCCTGAGCGTGATCCGGCCCGCCGACGGCAACGAGTGCGTGGCGGCCTACCAGTATGCCCGCACCAACTGCGGTCCCACGGCGATCCTGCTGACCCGGCAGAACCTGCCCCAGTTGGCGGGCTCCATCCGCGAGCCGGAGCACCTGACCGGCTACGTCATCGCGCCCGCGCCCGACGCCAAGGTCCAGCTCTTCGCCAGCGGCTCGGAGGTGCACGTGGCGATCGAGGCCGCGAAACTGTGCGCCGCCCGCGGGGTGGCCGTCGAGGTCGTGAGCGTGCCGATGCTGTCGCTGACCGATCCGGGCACGCTGCCGGGGCTCGTGAAGGGCTCCCCGGCCAGGCGGAAGATCGCGCTGGAGGCGGGCACCTGCCGCCTGTTCGCGGGCCTGGGCGTACCCGAGCGCATCGGCCTGTCCACCTTCGGGGAGAGCGCCCCCGAGGGTGATGTCGTGAAGCACTTCGGACTGAATCCGGATCAGGTCGCCGAGCGGATTCTGTCCACCATGGAATAAAAAACAACCCACGAAAGGATCTTCCCCATGAAACAAGCAGTCATCAACACCAAGTTCGGCAACATCGTGCTGGATTTCTTCAACGACAAGGCGCCCAACCATGTCGCCAACTTCATCAAGCTCGCCGAGAGCGGCTTCTACAACGGCTCGATCTTCCATCGCGTCATCCCGGGCTTCATGATCCAGGGCGGCTGCCCCAACTCCAAGCCCAACGGCCGCGGCACGCCGGGCACCGGCGGCCCCGGCTACAACATCGACGCGGAGTTCAACGACACCCCGCACCTGCGCGGCGTCCTCTCCATGGCGCGCTCGAACGACCCCAACAGCGCGGGCTCCCAGTTCTTCATCTGCCA
The DNA here is from genome assembly GCA_002841905.1 of Deltaproteobacteria bacterium HGW-Deltaproteobacteria-17. Classification (GTDB taxonomy): domain Bacteria; phylum Myxococcota_A; class Polyangia; order HGW-17; family HGW-17; genus HGW-17. The sequence continues at coordinate 15,322 of PHBF01000015.1, read as the reverse complement.
CGGAGACTCGAAGTTCCTCGATCGGCAGTACACGGCCTTCGGCAAGGTGCGCTCCGGCATGGAGGTCGTCGACCAGATCGCCGAGCTCGACCGCAACTCCAAGGACATGCCCCGCGAGCGCGTCGAGATGACGATCACGATCCAGGACGTCTGATGGATCCCATCATCGTGTTCACCGACGGCGCCTGCTCGGGCAACCCCGGGCCCGGGGGATACGGGGTCGTGCTGCGCGCTGGAAACACCCAGCGCGTGATCTCGGGCTGGCTCGGCGACGCCTGCACCAACAACATCGCCGAGCTCACCGCGATCCTGCGCGCCCTCGAGGCCATCCGCGATCCGTCGCGTCCGGTGCACCTGTACTCCGACAGCGCCTACGCCCTGGGGCTGCTCACCCAGAACTGGAAGGCCAAGGCCAACACCGAGCTGGTGATGACCCTGCGCCGGAAGGTGCGCGAGTTTCCCCGCCTCAAACTGATCAAGATCGAGGGGCACGCCGGCCACGAGGGCAACGAGCTCGCCGACAAGCTCGCCCGCGCCGCGATCGTCAACCGCGCGACCACCGACGAATACCAGAAGCTTCCCTGAAAAGTGATGGATCTGACACCCGGGTGTCAGAGATTTGACACTTCTCTGACGGAACCTGTCACCTGCGAATTCTTTCACGAGAAAACAAAAGGTTGCAGATTATATAAACAATAAAATCACCTTGATTCATATCGGATTTTTCTTGAATCTCATGAAAAAATAATGTAATGGACGCGGAACGTCAGGACCTGGCATGCCAAATGCAGCACTGGGGCCCAAGCCCGCGAGGGCAGTTTGGACGAAAGGAACCGGCTCATGGAAAACCTGAAGAACAGCGCGCGTGTGTTGGGATACATCAAGGGCATTCTGAACTACAAGGAGACCCCGGGTTACGTCCTGCTCAACCCCGGTCCCGTGCTGACGACCCCGCGGGTCAAGGCGGCCCTGGTGCATCACGACACCTGCCACCGCGACACCGACTTCGCCGTGCTCGTGCGCAACCTGCGCGGCAAGCTCAAGAAGGTGTTCCGCGGCGACGAGCGCCATGAGGTCGTGCTGATCACCGGCTCGGGCACCTCGGGCATCGAGGCCACGATCTCCTCCACCATCCCCGAGGACAAGAAGATCCTGGTGCTGATCAACGGCGCCTTCGGCGAGCGCTACCGCGAGGTCGCCACCGTCCACCGCCTGAACCTGGAGGTGCTGGACTTCGGCTGGTGCAACCCCATGGACGTCTCGGCCGTCGAGGCCAGGCTCGCCGCGGATCCGGAGATCTGCGCGGTCATGCTGGCCCACCACGAGACCTCCGTGGGCCTGATCAATCCCATCGGCGAGATCGGCGCGATCTGCCGCCGGCACGACCGCCTGCTCCTCGTCGACGCCGTTTCGTCCCTGGGCGCCGAGGACCTCGACGTGGTCCGCGACAACATCGACATCTGCCTGTCGTCGGCCAACAAGGCCATGCAGGCCATCGCGGGCGTCGCGTTCGTGTGCGTCAACGACCGTGCCTGGAAGGTCATCGAGACGGTCCGCCCCCGCGTGTACTACCTCGACCTCAAGCGCTACCGCAAGTACGCCATCGAGGAGGAACTGACCCCGTTCACCCCGGCGGTCAACGGCTTCTTCGCCCTCGACGCGGCCGTCGACGAGCTGCTCGAGGACGGCGTGGAGAGCCGCTGGGAACTGTACCGTGAGCGCAACCGCTTCCTGCGCGAGGCCTTCCGGGGCATGGGCCTGTCCTTCCTGGCCGAGACCGGCCGGCAGAGCGCCACGTTGACGATCGTGAAGGTGCCGGAGTACATCACCTACGCCGAACTGTACGACCGCATGAAGGGCTACGGTTTCATCATCTACGGATGCAAGGGCATCCTCACGGACAAGTACTTCCAGATCGCCAACATGGGCGACCTCTCCGACGAGATGCTGCAGAGCTTTGTCAACACGCTGCAGTTCGTCCTGTATCGCGCCCGCCGCGAGGCCGGCCTGGCCATGGACATGGTCGATGAGCCGAAAGTGGTTGACGCCGTCCGCTAGTTCGCCTACCGTCATGGTTATGGTCCATGGCCGTCTCCTTCCCGTCCTTGTCTTCATCGCCCTTTCGATGACCGGCTTTTCCGGTCCGGCGGCCGCCCAGACGCGCTCCGGGCCCGTCACGATCAAGGCCGCCAGGATCCGCGTGCCCTTTCCCAAGACCTGGCTCTCGGCCGAGCCCAACGCCTATCTTCCCCAGAGCGTGCACTGGTACCACCCCGCCGGCGCGCGCATCGTGATCACCGCGACGCCGAAGAAGACCGGGGACACCCTGGCCACCTGGACGGCCCGGATCAAGGGCATCGCCGCCTCGCGCAAGATCACCCTCGATCCTCCCAAGACCGTCCAGGCGCTGGGCGGCGAGGCCATGCGGATCACCGGCCGCACGCGTACGCACCAGGTCGAGTTTTTCCTCTTTTTCCATCAGAACCAGCTGGTGCTGGTGAACTTCACCTGCGAGGCGAAGTCCATGTCCGCCTGTGTGGTCGCGTCCGAATACCAGCGCGTGATCGACGGCCTCGAGGCGCTGTAGCCCAGTGACCGGCACGCGGGAAACGTCGCGCGCGGTGCCCGTCATGTCCGAATCCATCGCAACGTCAGGAGCGAGCCCATGAGAACCTCCCGCCTTGTCCTCCCCCTCCTGCTCCTGCTGACCGCGCCCGGTGCCTGTGACAGCGGCAGCGGCGGCCGGTGGTACACCGACATCAACTACATCGAGATCACCGATGACATGCCCGCGGCGGGCAACCCCGACGGCGCCTGCGCCATCCCGGAAGAGGCCATGCTCGCGGACACGTCGGTGCCCGACCACGTCATCGGCGACGGCACCCCGGAGAGCTGCACCTCCGAGGCCGTCGTCTCCACCATCGCCCTGGGCGGCATCATCACGTTCAACTGCGGGCCGGATCCGGTGACGATCCAGTTGACCGAGACCGCGAAGATCCGCAACGACACGGGTCCCGATATCGTGATCGATGGGGGCGGCAAGGTGGCCCTCTCCGGGGGCGACCGCCGCCGCATCCTCTACATGAACACCTGCGACCCCGACCAGGTCTGGACCACCTCCCACTGCAACGATCAGGATCACCCCCGCCTGACCGTGCAGAACCTGACGTTCGTCGACGGCAACTCCGAGCAGGAGACCGAGTACGACGGCGGCGGCGCGATCTGGGTGCGCGGCGGACGCTTCAAGGTCATCAACAGCCGTTTCTTCGGCAACACCTGCGCCCCGACCGGCCCCGACGTCGGCGGCGCGGGCATCCGCGTGTTCGACCAGTTCGAGGATCGTCCAGTCTACGTTGTGCATTGCACCTTCGGCGGCCGCGAGGACCTGGGCAACGTGTGCTCCAACGGTGGCGGGATCAGCAGCATCGGCGTGTCATGGTCGATCTTCAACAGCCTGTTCTCCTACAACCGGGCCGTCGGCAACGGCGGCAACCCGGCCGACGACGGCACGCCCGGCGGCGGCTCCGGCGGCGCGATCTACAACGACGGGCTCACCATGACGCTGTCGCTGTGCGGCACCGTCATCGAGCACAACGAGGTCAACGCCTACGGCGCCGCGATCTTCTTCGTGAGCAACAACCACGACGGCACGATCAACATCGAGGACTCCATCCTCCGCGAGAACATCTGCCACAGCGGCAGCACCTGGCAGATCCTGCCCGGCATCTCCGGACACTCCGACACGACGATGAACGTCGACAATGACAGCATCATTGAATAAATAAATTTAGAAAAATATTTAAAATCAAGGGCAACCACGCCGGCGGCGAAAACGGGGATGAAATCTCCAGGCCACCTGGGGTATAGTCAGCAGGAAGGAACGAGGTGATCCGATGACGTTTGAGCGGGTGGCTGTCCTATGGCTGGGAGCCTTCCTCCTGTCGGGAGGATCCTGTTCGGTATCCCGGAACGCGAAGCACCGGAGCACCTTTTCGGTCTTTTCCCACGCCGCCGGCGCGACGGGACTGCACCGGTCCCCCAAGGGGAACTGGTGGGTGGCGGAGCTGCGGGGGCGCTGGCTGGAGCATGCCTGGGGCCTGGGTGTCATGGCGCGCCCGGGACTGGTGAAGCTCGTCTCCTTCGAGAAGGGTGTCAGGTCCGCCGTCCGTGGGTTTGCCATGGGGGCACCCGACGATCAGGGGCGTTTCCTGTGGGTCCAGGAGCACGATGATGAGTACGAGTATCACGTGCATGCCTCGGACCAGGGAAGTCTGGCGCTTTCCCCTCCCGCGGAAGGCTACTGGTTCTTCCAGTCGGCGCACCACGATCAACGCACGGGGTGCGCGGTGGTGGTCCTCGAGCAGCCCGTCGTCCGCGGGCAGCGCCATCGCGAGAGGATCTGGATCGCCTCGGTGGATCCCGTGCGGCTCACCATCAAGGCCACGACCACCCTGGACGCAGCCTTGCCCGAGGACGGACACACGGGGATCATTGGCGTGGCCACTGCCGTGGGAGGGACCAAGCGTGGTTCGGGCGTGTTCACCCTCGCCTCCCTGCCCATGGAGGACTCCACCGACGGAGCCTTCACCCTCACCACGCTGTCCTGCGAGACCCTGAAGCCGCTCTGGAAGGCGCCGGTGCCCATGGTGACGGAGGACGCCGGTGCCCGGGCCACCGTGGAGCACAAGGTGTGGGAGAACCGCGTGTTCAAGGGTGTCCGTGTGGCCTATACGGGCACGGGTCAATATCTCGCCGTGGTGTACGGGCGCGCCGGTCTGGGGACGCTGAGACCCCAGACTCTCTCATTTTTAGATATGGCCACAGGCCGGGTGGAGCGGGTGGACGCATCCCAGGCGCTCATCCTCTCCTACTGCACCCAGCTCGTCGCCGTCCATGGCCGTGACGCGGTGCTGGCCCTGGCGCTCCCCAAGGTCCGGAACGTCGGCGATTTCGTCGACACCTTCTTCGGTGTGTATGAATACGCCCTCCAGGGCACCGCCGTCGGCCAGGTGGTGGACATTGCACGCAGCACGCTTGGACCCGGGTGGGAGCGGTACCGGGGCATCCAGCCTCACGCCATCGGCTCCCTGGGCGGGAAGGTCGTGCTCGCTCCCGTCTCCTATGACGCCATCCCCGAGGACTTCAGGCGTGACGGCTCCCTGAAGAGCGATCCATCGCCGTCACCAGGGGACGATGAAGTGACCCCCTGGCTGGCGCAGGTGAAGTTGAGGGGTCCGTCCCACCAGGACTCACGGGTGAGAGTGAAGGAGGCAGCCTCCTGGCTGTCGACGCTGCCGTCGAAGGAGTAGGGTCCCCTCCCGGTCCAGGCTGCCGGTTCCTCCGTGTGTGCCAGGTGGTGCCGGTCCCCGATTGTTTCACAGATGCCGTGTTCGCCCTATTCCAACGCCAGCAGGTCGCCGAGCAGGCGCTTCTGCTCGATGGTGCGGATGCAGTAGGCGTTCTCGCCGAAGGCACCGGTGTTGGACGCGGCCATGGCCGTGCAGCCGCCCCGGCAGGTGTCCGCGAACGCGCAGGCGTCACACGCGCCGGTGAGGTAGTTGCGCTTGTTGCGGAACCGCTCGAAGCGGGCGTCGTCGGCCCAGAGCGTGGCCAGGGGCGTCTCGTGCAGGTTCCCCACGACGAAGTCCTCTCCCAGGGACAGGCAGGGCAGGACCGCACCGTCGGAGCGCAGGCCGATCACCGAGATGCCGGCCATGCAGCCGGGGAACTTCCGGTGGAAGCGCGACAGGCGGTCCGACAGCGGGTGGTAGCCGAAGTCGTCCATGGGGCAGATCCACAACTCCGGATCGTGCTCCATGTGGTGGGTCACCTTCTCGCAGAACCGGGCGAACTCGTCGACCGAGAGCGACCAGTCGTCGGAAAATCGCTCGCCCGAGGGGTTGGCGATCTGCACCTGCCAGGTGATCTTCGATCCGCGGAAGCGATCCGCGAGGGCGTCGAACTCATGGAAGTTCAGTTTGCAGAACGTGGTGATCGCGTTGACCCGGGGATGTCCCGCGGCGACCAGGTCGCGCAGCAGCTTCATGACGCGGTCATGGCCGTCGACCCGGCGCATGGCCTGCACCGTCTCCGGCGTGGCGCCGTCCAGCGAGACGCCGATGATCCAGGGATCCAGCGCCAGGAACTTCTGCAGGATCCCGTCGGTGACCAGCATCCCGTTGGTGATCAGCACGAGCCGGATGCCGAGGGCCTTCACCGCCCGCGCGATGTCCTCCCAGCCCGGGTGCAGCAGCAGCTCGCCGCCGATGAGGGTGAGCTCCTCGCACCCCAGCGCTGCGAGCTCGCCGACGATCCGGATCCAGTCGTCGGTGCCGTATTCATTGGCCCGCGGCGGCCCGGAGTTGGACGAGCAGTGGACGCAGCGCAGGTTGCAGCGGTTGGTCAGTTCACAGACGGCGTATTGGAGTGGGTTCATGTCGGATCCTGGCAGAAGGTCAATTCCCAGCAACGGGCGGGAACGTAGGGTCGGGGATCACGTTGCCTACTTCATCGACGAGGCCGGCGGCGACCAGATCGAGGATATAGGCGGGTTCCCGCACGCGCACGGAGTCGTACTTACGGAAGATGAGCTTCCAGTTTTCGGAAAGCGCGATGGGACGGTAGAAATCGAAGGGGAGAGGGATCGGTCGACGGACGTCGGTCTCAAGGTTGTGGATCACCATGTACGCCTGTTTCCGTGAGTACTCATATTCGTCGACATAGTTGCCCGTGCAGGCAACCCCGTAGTCCAGGTAGACCACCAGCGGCCATTGGATGTGGAAAAGCACTTGCTGCCACACCGGGTCATTGGCGATCGGCTTCCATTCCTGACTGTCGACGTCCAGCAACCACATATCGAGGTTCCACTCGGTGTAGTCCGTGGCGCAGGGCGCGCTCAGCAGGGTCGCGATGACCTTGTGCTTCTCAACGGACAGGAGATAGGGAAAGCCCATCTCAAATTCCGTGACCTCTGGATAGGTCGTGACCAACTCTGTCGATCGATCCAGGATCTTCATGAGGGTGGCGGAATGATCGGGGGTGTACTGACCCCAGACGACGAGGTCGTCATCGGCCCAGAACACGGCGGGTCGATCGGCGCCGGCGACCAACCTCTCGGTCTGTCGGGTCGACAAGTCGTAGAGCATCAACTCCGGCAAAGAGGTTTCGGTCGGGTTGTTCTGCTGGAAGATCACGTACCCGTTTCCGCTGATGTTATTCCCGCAGCGGTCGGGAAAGATCGTTTCCCATGCCTTGGTCTGAAAGTGGTAGACAGCGATACCGCAGGTAGAATTACTCCGTAAGCAGATGCGAGATGAATATGTGGAATAGTTCACATATGAATCTGCGTAGACTGTTCCATCAACTGCCTCTTGAATATCGGTGATTTTCGTGGCGTCCAGGGAGTCGATATTGACCAGATATGATTGATAATACCGATACTGACCGAATCGTTCCTCGCAATCTACTGGGAACAAATTGTTCGTACCCACACGGGAATAGGACGGATACTGGGGCAACAATTCGCACACGGAGTCATCCAGGGGCACCAGTTGGTCATTCGCGATCACTTGGGCGGGTACCCACGGGACGCAGGTCTGGCGTCCGCTACAGTCCACAACTTCTCCATCGATGTCACCGTCATCAGGCACATCGGTGACGTCCGCATCCGGTCCACCGTCATGGGGAACTTTCTTGCGCGAGTCGTCACAAGCTGCCATGGCAAAGACACAGAACACCAGCAGGCAGACCCAAGCGGAAGTTTTCAACAGAACCCTCCTAAGTATTTTCAAATGTATCATGCCACGTTTCGCGGTCAATCCGGATTTCCGGAAGAGCGGATTTTGTCGCATACCTCAGTCAACCGCGCGGGTGAAATCCTTGTTGACCCGCGCGCGGCTGCCCACTACAATCATTGCCACTGGAGAACACCGCCATAAAAACAAGGTTCCGCTATGAGCCAACACCACCTTGACTTCCGCCATACCCTCAGGGATAGTACTTACCGGAGGCAAAAATATGGAGGAAACCTTCTGTTCGCGCTGGGTGCAAAAGAAATTCATTCGAGCACCCTTCGTCTTGCTGGTTGGCTTCTTGCCCCTTCATTTTGCCTGCACCCCACCATCCCTCCGTTCCGTTGATCCATCCGCTGACATCCCGACGGTGGAGGACGTTCCCGATGTGGTGGACGTGGACGTTTCCGATGTGGTGGACGCGGATGTTCCCGATGTGGTGGACATCGTGGACGCGGGAACCTGGGATGTCATTGATGAGACCTCGGACCCGTACGAGCACTTCATCGAGTTCAACAAGCCTTGCTTCGCCGCGCACTGGCCCTGGGTCTATTACTCCAAGAGCAAGTATGTTTACGTTGGGCCCGATCAGGATGTCTTCAGGATTCGCTACCGGTACAACCTAGAGACCCACCAGGAAGAGAACCTCGGCGAGAGCACCCTGGCCTGCTGGGGGCGGGACATCTACGTGCATCCCATCGACGGCCGATCTTATACGCCGGTCAGGTCCATCCGCATCCATGAATATCTCTCGGAGGCTCGCTGGTGGGAATTCGGTCCCTGGATGTTCGAGGTGACCGAGCTGGCCACCGGAGCCACTCAGTTGTGGACACCGCAGGTCCCCTTCCTGTCGGAGGACTGCTTGGCCCATGACGAGAGCCAAAGTGGGACGGTCTTCGAGGTATTGAGGATGTCCGAGGATGGTCGCCAAATGGTCCTTCGGTGCACGGGAGATCAATCCGACCTGTACCGGGTGGATCTCCAGACGGGAGAGGTGGAATACTTCTCGCGAAGATCCCTGGAGCCGGATGGCTACGACACCGCGCTTCCCCGGGGATATTTTTTCCAGGACGACGGCTCGGATTTCGTGAATGGGGTGTTCGGTTTTCACGACGGAAATGGCTTCGTGAAAGATTTCCGGATCTGGAACTGGCGGACCGGGGAGCTGGTCTGGAACCTGATCCACTCCGACCTCACCTCCTTGTCCAATCCGACTTCGGACGGCTGGGTTTTTTACGGGCTCGACCTCTCCGGGGGGGTGCATCCCTACGACTGGCAGTTGTACGGGGAGAACTTCCTGACCGGGGAGACCCTGCGCCCGCCGCAGGTCATGCTGCAGGTGGTGGCGGCTTACGCAGGGCTCCACGGGCGTCCGGACCTGGTGATGCTCCTCGCACGTGATTTCGGTGATCCCAACGGGTACGCGCGGTATTTCCTCTTTTTGTGGAACCGGAGCACCGGGGTCACGCATCAGGTGACGACGGTGGACTTCCACGGATGGCAGGGAACCCTGGTCAACGGGCAGGATCCCCCCCGGACGGCTCTATATCGGGACGCCTCCAGCGGTGACTTCCCGCGGGCGTACTGCAAGGACCTGGTGGAGGCGGGAATCATGGACGACCAGGGAAACCTGCTGCCCGCGCCATCACAGTAGAAATGAGACGGCTTCATCCCGGGTGAACGCCGGAATGCAATCGGGTACATGGAGAGAGGTTCACGCATGATCAACAAGTCGCAGGAAAGATCGAAACAAGCTGGACGAACCGGCGTGCCTGGCGTAGGTGCGGCAGGTATCTATCGACACTTCATTTCGGAAGAAAGGACGAGCACGATGCGCCAATTTCGTTGGTTCCTGATGTGCGTGTGGATGGTTCTCTTCGCCGGGGGAGCGTGCACCTCCGACCAAAAGTCCTCAGGCGTGTTCTCTGCGACCGAGACCGCCTACCAGGTGCGGCTCGCCGGGGTGATCTGCGGGGAGGCGTTCGGCTGCCCTTCCCTCTCGGTGCTGCCTTATGCTTCCGAAGCCGCCTGCGTAACCGAACTGGTGAGCCTGCGCGAGGTTGATTCAGGTGAGTATGTCCATGTCACCACCAACGGCGGCGAATTCGATCCGGCGGCCTTCGAACGCTGCATGCAGGAGCGCCTCGCACGTGCCTGCACCGACGTGCGCACGTGGTCGGCCGACTGCGACGGCTACCTGCAAGGCACTCGGGTCCTTGGTCAGACCTGCTCCTTCTCCAGCGAGTGCGCCGACGGATGGTGCACCGGGAATTGGTGCACGCACACCTGCGTCGCGCGCCTGCCCGAAGAGAGTCCGTGCCGCCTCGACGAACAGTGCGCAGCCGGCCTGGTCTGCTCCCGAGCCACCGGGATGTGCGCAAAGCAGGAGCGCTTCACGGGTCCGGGCGAGGCCTGTGACGCCACACGGGCGTGTTCGTCCGGTCACGGCTGCTCATCGTTGGACGGCAATGGCACCTGCATCCCGCTTGCCGGGGACGGGGAGACCTGCTCAATCGCGGTCAACTGCGAAGGTCCCGAACTCAATGGGGGTTGCATCCACGTCGCCGCCTGCGCGGCCGGACTCGCCTGCGCCGGCGAGAACCCAGATCAAAACGGCGAACCCACCGTGGCTGTTTGCCGTCCAGTGCCCTTTCAATCCGAGGGCGAGACCTGTGGGTCGGTTCAGATGCCATGGTGCGACAGGTCTGAGTTGTTGCGGTGTGGCTCCTGGGTGCACTCCATGACCTCCGACACCTGCTACGCGGTGTGGCCCGCGGGTTCCACGCCCGTCTTCGGCCAGGGGGCCTGTGAGGAGAAGAATGCCACGGAAAAATGCTGCTGGGAAGACTCCTACTGGGCCGACGGGGCCTGTCGCCCGCGCAAACGCTTGGGTGAACGCTGCCAAGACAGCCAAGAATGCTTCTCGCGGGAATGTTGGGCGACCCAGGGCGAGACCGTCCAACGCTGCACCCGTTTTGCGGCCTGCATCGACGTAAACAACCAAGGCGGTCTGTCAGAACAGTAAAACCGCGTTGGTTAGACGTGTCCACTCTCCACGTACCTCCCCGACCACCGGATCGCGGAACGTTCACGCGAACCGGATCGCTCGTCCAGAGAGATCTCCTCACGCCGGTCGAGATTTCCCCCCTGACGGTTTTCCTGGGTCAACCTGGGTCCAGTTTTGACCCAAATGACCGATCATGAGCATGAACGAGTGGGAGCGGCGATGAGAATCTGATGGTCCGCAACCGACTGAAATGATTGGCCTATTCCGATTTTCCTTTCTGCTTCAATGAGATTTCAAAGCACGCGGAAACGGGCTCGAACGCTCATGTCGGATCCAGCAGGGCCTCGGTGATCGCGAGGGTCTCGATGCGGTGGTAGCAGTATTCGTTCTCGAGGCGGTCCCGGCACAGGGTCAGCAGGATGTCCGGGCAGCCGCCATGACAGACGTCGGCGTGGGGGCAGCCCGCGCAGACGCCATGCAGGTTCTTCGCGTGGCACCATTCGAGGTTGGTGCGGCAGCGCTCCTCTTGAAGGATCGCGGCCAGGCCGCCGGGCTCGCGGATGTTGCCCACGACGTTCTCGGGCAGCGCCAGGGCCGAGCAGGGCGTCACGTCGCCGTTGGCGCGCACGAACAGGTTCAGGATGCCGCCGGAGCAGCGCTTCTGCCAGGTCCGCGCCAGTTGGTTGAGGGGGAAGCGGTTCGAGGGTGTGACCATGTCGTCCATGGGCACGATCCGGTGCGGGTGGGCGGCAAAGATCGCGGCGATCTGCTCGCCGAGCTCGTAGTACTGTGCAGGGGACAGGAGCAGGTCGCGCGGCGTGCGGCCCTTGCCTGAGACCATCTGCGCCTGAAGCCCGAGGCGGTGATCCCGGGCGAAGTCCCAGAGCGCGGGAAGCTGGCCGAAGTTGATTTGCGAGAACGCAGCGATCAGGCTCACCGAAAGGCCCGCCCCGGTGAGCGCGGCGATGCCCGCGAGGGTCTTCGCATGACTGCCCGGCCCGCGGATCGCGTCGTGCACGGAGGGATCGACGCCGTCGAGGCTCACGGTGACCAGCTCGACGCCGGCGCTTTTCCAGGTGCGGGCGATCTTTGGTGTCACCAGCGTGCCGTTGGTCACCAGGCGAACGGGGAAGCCCGCCTCGTGGCCTGCCGCGATCACGTCCATCAGGTCGGGGCGGCAGCACACCTCGCCGCCGGTCAGCGAGAGTTCGAGCATGCCCGCAGCCCGGGCTTGCGCGAGCACCCTGCGGATCTCGGGCAGGGTCAGTTCGTCGGGGCAGGCCCTGGGTGCGTCGACGTAGCAATGGGGGCACGCGAGGTTGCACGCCCAGGTGATCTCGAGCTCCAGGATGTAGGGATGGCGGCAGGTGAATTCGCGCGGCGCGGATTCGCCACCGGCCGTCGGCGCGGGTCCAGCACCGGACTTGAAGTAGCGGAAGGCGTCGCCGTCGCGGCGCACGCGGATGCCGTCGTGGGCGGGAGGCTTGTCGGACATGGAGCAGGCAGGCTTACATTACAGGTTGGTGTCGCGAAGTCCGCCGCCGTAGCGCATCTGGACGCCGTACTTGGTTGCGGGAGGACGCATGGGCGTGGGCTTCATCCCGGCTTCCATGTCGTCGTCGTCGTCGTCGGTGTCGCCCGACGCGGAGTCACCGGGATTGGACATCGGCGGCGCGGGCGGGGTCTTGGCCTCGGGCTCGAGCTCGATGGGCGGACGGACACCGGCGCTGTAGCGGTGCTTGGAGTAGACCTCGTCGTCCATGGGCGCGGGCTCAATCATGTCCCCACCCGGCGGTGTGGGCTCGGCGGTGTTGTTGCCGGCCACGGGGACCATCGGCTGGGCCTCGTCGGGCTTGGCCGCGGTCGTGCCCTCCTTGCTCCCGTTGGAGCAGGCCGCGCTCGAGAGCGTCACGGCCGTGGCCACCATCGCCAGGGAGCCCGAGAAGCGCAGCACGAGGTTCCACAGGCGCACCAGTCGGGGGGAGGTCTCGGTCTCCATCTTCTCCCGGAAGGCGGCGTAGATGCCCGCGAACGTGCGGCGGTCGCCGGTCATCAGCGCGCACAGGGCGTGCTGCAACTGGGCCTCGGCGTTCTCCGGCTCCAGGGCGGCGGCCTGCTCGAACCACACCCGCGCCTCGTGGGTCTTTCCGGCGGCCAGCGCCGCGCGTCCCTGTTCCATGCAATGTGTTCCGTTCATGGGGTCCTCCGTTCGACGACGCGTCAGGCAGGGTATACGTCCCTGACGCGTTTTTCACGTCACAGTTTGTCGATGATCCGCTCGCACAGGTTCGTGACGCGCGGATCCTGGTACTTCATGGGCAGCGTCTGGCACCGGATGCGCAGCACGCGCGGCATGTACGGCTTGCGCTTGTCGGCCAGGGACTCGAGGATGCGCTCGAGCAGCCGCAGCACCGTCGCCATGTGGTTGATCTCCAGGGCCCGCTCGCAGAACTCCATGTCGGTGGGCACCTTGTCGTGCTCGTCGAGGATGCGCCTGGCTTCCTTGAGGAACTCCGCGGGTTCCTCGATACGCAGGCACTTCTTCACCTGGGCCGCGAGGCTGTTCTCGGAGGGGTTTTCAATCTTCTTCTCCCCTTCGGCCTTGCGGATCATCTCGCCGAGCTTGGACGAGTTGAACAACTTGTCGACGTCGGCCTTGCTCACGCGCATCGAGCTGCCACGGGCGGCGGGCTTCTCACCGCGCCGGGCGCCGCCCGAGGAGCGGTCGCGCTTGGCGTCGATTTCCTTCCAGGTGGGCTTGTCTGCCATGCTACGCCTCGGCGCTCTGGGGGGCCCCGTGCAGCACGAGCACGGCGTTGTAGACCTCCGCGTTGAGGGCGATGGCCGCGTCCTCGGGGACCTCGAACCGGCGCGCCATCTCGCGGGCGAACTCCGGATGCAGGAAGTTCTGGTTGAGCACGAAGTGGAAGATCGCGCGGCGGTACAGGTACTGCCGGATGCCGGCGGCCACGGCGTCCACGCGCTCGGGCGGCAGCACGCCGGTCGTCAGCGTCGACAGCAGCGTCCGCTCGGACTCCGAGAACTCCTCGTCGGCGTAGGCAATCATGTACAGGAAGGCCGTGTAGCACACGCGCGCGTCCTCGGAGGAGAAGCTTCCCAGGTCCGTCTCCGTCAGGGGTCGGTATTCAGAGAGCAGGCCGGCAAAGTCCTGGTCGGGGAAGAACTCCCGGACCACCTGCTGCAGATATTCCTTCTCACGCGGATCCATCTCGCCGTCGGCCTGGGCGATCTGGACGATGCCGCGGAAGATCGTCAACTTGTCGGAGGCCAAAAGCGTGGTGTCACGCAGGATCTGTTCCATCTCAAGTGCCATGAATCACCTCTTTTCCTCGATTTTCTTCAGGTACTCCTGGAGCAGCTTGAGCTCCTTCATACCCACGGAGTTGAACTTGATTCCCATCTCGTTGTCGGGCGCGGGCTTGACCCACACCACCTCGCCCTTGACCTCGATCGCGGCGTCCAGGTCCGGGAAGGTGATCACCAGGTCGACGGACGTCCCCAGCGGTTCGGGCTCGGAGGTGGCCAGCCGCATGCCGCCCAGGCTCAGGTCGTAGATGCGGTGGTTCAGCAGGAACTCCCTGCCGGTGTAGTCCACGAAGGCTTCCAGCTCGAATCGTTTGTGACGGCGCTTGTCTCTGGATGTCATCAATTCTGCGGCCCTTTCCCGGGTGTGATCGCTCGATGCAAAGGCATGAAACCGCAACCAGCGTAAAAGAGCGCTGCGGTCCCGTCAAGTTGAAAAATGGATGAAGGGGGGAGCCCGGCCCGAAGCGTCACCTGGATCCGGCGGGTTTCTCCTCGCCGGCCTGGAGGACCTGCACCCCCTTGGGCGGCGTGAAGGCGAACTTCTTGTCCTCGATGGGCTTGTTCAGCGTGATCTCGCTGAAGGTGATCTGGTTCTTGTTGCCCTCATGGTCGTACACGATGCTGGACACGACCGCGCCCTGGGCGTCGACGACGAACATGACCAGTTTGAAGTGCGGGGAGCGCTTCTTGGGCAGCAGCTTGAGCGCCCGCTGGTTCTTGCCGGCGAACTTGGAGTTGGGCACGATCTTGACGTGGAACTCGTCGGTGAGCTTGCCCTGGCCCCACAGGAACTTCACCGGCGTGGGCAGCGAGCTGTCCTTGACGTCGCGCCACAGGGCCTGCTTGCTGGAGGGCTCGTACATCCAGGCCTTCTTGCCGTCGATCAGGAACATCTTCTTGTCGGGCAGCAGATAGTCCCACAACATGAAGCCGGGTTTCTTGATGGAGATGACGCCGCTCTCGGCGGGCTGGTCTCCGTGGAACTTCTTGGAGAACACCTGCCTGAACTTGGCCTGGAAGGTGGTGATCTTGTTGTAGTAGTTCTGTGTCGTGGTGATCGCGGCCATCGCGTCGGCGAGGTTGTAGGTCTTCAGATCCTCCTCGGCCTCGGCGGGCTTGGCCGGCGCAGGCGCGGCGGGTTTGGCCGGCGGCGTGGTGACCGCGGGCTTGGGCACCGGCGGCGTCTGGGTCAGGGGCA
>PHBF01000332.1 GCA_002841905.1 Deltaproteobacteria bacterium HGW-Deltaproteobacteria-17 | reverse complement strand
GCCTGGTCGTGGAAACGGCGGCGCGGCGTGTCGTCATCCTCGTCGTCCTGGTCACGGAAACGACGACCGCCGGCGCCCCGGGACTCCTGCCCGCCAAACGTCATGGCGGCCTGGGGCGGGGAATCGAACTGGATGCACTCGCGCGGCAGCTCGTGCAGAAAGCGCGAGGCCTCGGTGCGCAGCACGTTGCCGTACATCATCCGCGTGCGGGTGCGGGACAGGTGCACCTCGCGGCGCGCCCGCGTGATGGCGACGTAGGCCAGGCGGCGCTCCTCCTCGAGGTTGAGCTCCTCGTCGGCGCGACGCAGCGGGAACAGCCCCTCCTCCCAGCCCGGTAAAAACACGATGTTGAACTCCAGGCCCTTGGCGCTGTGGATCGTCATCAGCGTGACGCCGTCCTCGCCGTCGACCTGCTCGTCGTTGGTCAGCAGGGACACGTTGTCGAGCCAGTCCCGCAGCACCGCGTCGGGGCGGTCCACGGCGAACTCCTGCATGGACTTGTGCAGCTCGTCGATGTTCTCCTTGCGGCCCAGATCCTCGTCCCCGGAGGAGTGCAGGAACCCCATCACGTCGGTGCGCTCGAGGAGCATCTCCAGCAGGTCGTGGGGCGCCATGACGCCGACCTGCTCCTGCAGGTCCCGGACCAGCCCGATGAAATCGGCCAGCCCCCTGCGCGCCATCGCCGACACCTCGAACGTGCCCGAGGCGCACAGGTCCCAGAGGCTGATCTCCCGCTCCTTGGCCTGGGCCGCGAGCTTGTCCAGGGACACGGCGCCGATGCCGCGCGAAGGCGTCTTGATCGCCCGCAGGAAGTCCAGATCCGAAGACGAGTTCACGGCCAGCCGCAGGTAGGCCAGGACGTCCTTGATCTCGGCGCGCTCGTAGAACCGGGTGCCGCCAACCAGCCGGTACGGGATCTGGGCGCGCCGCAGCTCCTCCTCGAAGGGACGGCTCTGCGCGTTGACGCGATAGAGCACGGCCATCTCCGACAGCGGTGTGCCGGAGCGGCTCTGCTCCATCTTTTCAACGATCAGCCGGGCCTCGTCACGCTCGCGCTCGTAGACGCAGAAACGCAGCGGAACACCGGCGTCGGCGGCGGTCCAAAGGGTCTTGCCGTGCCGGGTCTGGTTGTTGGCGATCAGGGCCGACGCCGCCGAGATGATGTTCCCGGTGGATCGGTAGTTCTGCTCCAGCCGGATCACGCGGGTCCCCGGAAACTCCTTCTCGAAGCGGAGCAGGTACTCGGGGTTGGCGCCGCGCCAGGAGTAGATCGACTGGTCGTCGTCACCCACGACGCAGATGTTCCGCCGCTCGGAGACCATGGCCCGCAGCATGGCGAACTGCGTCCGCGAGGTGTCCTGGAACTCGTCGACGAGCACGTAATCCCACAGTTTGGGCAGGATGTCCGAGAGCTCGGCGACCTTCTCGATGAGCCCCGAGAAGTCGACGGCGTTGCAGGCGGCCAGCCGCTTCATGTACTCGGCGAAGATCGCGCTCTGGGGGCCGAACAACTTGTCCACGCGCTTGCCGCGGTAGGCCTCGAGCACCGACACGGTGGCCCGCACGTCCTTGGCGTCGTGGGAGAGGTTCCATTCCTTGAGCAGCTTGCGGATCAGCGCCTTCTGATCGTCGGCGTCGTAGATCACGAAGTCCCGTGAGAGGCCGATCTGATCGCCGTACAGCCGAAGCAGCCGCGCCGAGATCGAGTGGAAGGTCCCGACCCACAGGTCCCGGCGGGGACCGATCAGTTCGACCACGCGCTCCCGCATCTCGGCGGCGGCCTTGTTGGTGAACGTGACGGCCACGATCCGGTACGGCGGGACGCCCGAGGCGACGATGTTGGCCAGCCGCCGCGTGAGCACGCGCGTCTTGCCCGAGCCCGCGCCGGCGAGCACCATCAGGGGACCGTCGAGGGTCTCCACGGCGGCCTTCTGCGGCGGATTCAGGCCTTCCACGAGGTTTTCGGTGGCTTCATTCACTGGTTCGCAATCCCTCCGGCAGATCCTGTGCCGCCGGCCTTCACGCGACGGTTATGGATGGAAAGGGGCCCGGTCTTCAAGCTGTTTCTGCCAAAAAAAAACGCGGGACCCCGTGCTCCGGGATCCCGCGTCCAATCTCACACTGCGGCGCGGCGCCGCACCGGGGGCGTGACTACATCATGCCGCCCATGCCGCCCATGCCGCCCATGCCGCCCATGCCGCCCATGCCACCGCCGGCCGGCTCTTCCTTCTTGGGCTTCTCGACGATCATGGCCATGGTGGTCATCATCAGGCCCGCCACGGAGGCGGCGTTCTCGAGGGCGGAGCGCACGACCTTGGTCGGGTCGATGACGCCGGCCTTCACCAGGTCCTCGTAGGCGTCGGTGGCCGCGTTGTAACCGAACGGGCCCTTGCCCTCCTTGACGCGCTGCACGACGATCGAGCCGTCGACGCCGGCGTTGAAGGCGATCTGGCGCAGGGGTTCCTCCATGGCGCGGCGCAGGATGGCCAGGCCGATCTTCTCGCCGCCCTCGAGGGCCAGCGCGTCCAGCGCGCCCAGGGCGCGCAGCAGGGCCACACCGCCGCCCGGGACGATGCCTTCCTCGGCCGCGGCGCGGGTCGCGTGCAGGGCGTCCTCGACGCGGGCCTTCTTCTCCTTCATCGCGGTCTCGGTCTGGGCGCCGACCTTGATCACGGCCACGCCGCCGACCAGGCGCGCCAGGCGCTCCTGCAGCTTCTCGCGGTCGTAGTCCGAGGTGGTCCGCTCCATCTGGACGCGGATCTCCTTGATGCGGGACTCGATGTTCTCCTTGTTGCCCTTGCCGCCGACGATGGTCGTGGTGTCCTTGTCGATGACCACGGAGTCGGCGGTGCCCAGCTGGGAGATCGTCAGGTTCTCGAGCTTGAGCCCGAGCTCTTCCATCACGGGCTCGGCGCCGGTCAGCACGGCGTCGCTACCGCCACCGTTGCGGCCCTCTTCGGCATGGAGTGCCGCGTCTTCATGGGCGAGGAGGACATCCGCCG